>PMJA01000055.1:0-330 GCA_003158415.1 Methylobacter sp. | reverse complement strand
GGTTCCGGCTGGACAGCAGGGCTTATCGGACTTCAGTCATCCCAATACAGAAATCACTATCCAGGGCGCCGTGTTTAGCCATCTTTTGTATCAGTTCCGCTTTGCCTATAGTGGTTGGCGGTATGTGCAGATTATTTTGGGCGGTGAAAGTTATTCAGCCTTGGCCGATGGCTTACAGTCGGCGCTAATGCTGGCTGGCGGCAGTCCTGTTGAGCATCGCACCGACAGTTTAAGCGCGGCTTTTATTAACAGCGCGGAGGAGGAGACGTTAACAAAAGCTTATAATGCGCTCTGCGCCCATTACAACCTGTGCGCAACGCGTAACAATCG
>PMJA01000180.1 GCA_003158415.1 Methylobacter sp. | reverse complement strand
AACGGATTTACTCTTACAACGCTTCGTTGAAAGTTTATACCCACTCTATTTCATATAGAGCTAGGTAACTAAATACCGACGTCTCAATATAGACAGATGCTTTCAAGGAAGCTCCAAAAAATCCATGTTGCTTTGTGGCGCGGGTGCGCTGGAACGGTTTATTAGGCGAGTATGTTAAATGGAAATGTCGGGCAACGATAAAGCCGTTGCCCGACCTACCCGGCTGAACTGTGCTTACGTTGGTAAGCATGACGTCGACGCTGTCATCGGTGTTTTCGAGACCAGGATGCCCGTAGATATCGACCGCGACTTTGTTCTCGCCAAGCGCATAAACGACGGCACTAAGCGGATTGACAACCACCCGACGCCACAATGTGTCAGCATCCGGAAAGAAAATCGAGAGATATCCGTCGTCAACGCCCGGCATTTCCTGCCTGAGATAATCCAGCGTTACCTGAGCAAGCTGCCAGATGTTTGTTGCTTCGGGATGATCCCGGCGCATCCTAAGGAAGGCAAGGCGGCCAATCGCAAGGTGGGCATACCCTTCAACCCAACCCCGCCATTGTGACCCCAACAGACGTTCTTTCAAGAACGGCGCATCAAGGGCGTCGCGATACTCGCCGTACTGTTCAAGGAACAGCGCCGTGTCCTCTTCGGCCTCGCCGCTTGGCCAGATGACTGGCACGACTTCGTCGAAGAACAGACAGGCTCGCTTGTAGTCGCCACCTACGAGTACTGGGTTCTCCGAGATTCACTCTACTTGCATTGTGGATTCCCTCGCGCTAGGCCAGCTTCATTGGCCGCCTAACATAAAATAGACGCCTAAAAAAGCGCCTACTAAATTCTTTGTAAACCTAAAATCAGGTGTCTATCACTTACCTGATTTTTTATTTTTCATGATACTATCGTATCTATTTTTTGTTAGCAACCTATTTATGCCGACTCATTCCACGCCCCTAAACTACTGGATCAGGTGCGCGACCGCATACGCGTTAAGCATTACAGTCTCCGCACTGAAACGCAATATGTGCAGTGGCACTTATCGCACACATTCATACGCCTCCTTTAAATGACTGCCTTAAGGCTGATTCCTTGTTTGCTCCAATTTGGAGCAAACACATCAAATCTGCACTTAAATGGCCTGCTTCAAGCGCTTAATTGCACCTCAATTCCGGAAAAGCTACCCCACTTGATTTTTGCCTGTAATAACGTGTCGGCGCTGGCTAGCCCTGCTCGAGCCAAGCTACATGGCATTATTTTTGCTTAATTATTAGGTTCGATTCCCTAGGTAAATAGCATGGATATAGAACAATTAAACAGCGACTTTGGAATTGAAGGTCAACTCAAGTTCGTAAAGGGCAATGGCGGCTTCCCTTTCATCCAAGTCCGCAATCGCAGCGCTACGGCGTTGATTAGTGTTTATGCGGCCCAGGTGCTGTCGTTCCGGCCGACTGGAGAAGATGAAGACCTGCTGTTTCTCAGCTCAACGTCGTATTACGATGTCGGCAAAGCCATCAGGGGCGGCATCCCCATCTGCTGGCCCTGGTTTGGAGACAATGCCGTGGGCCTGGATCGGCCCAGCCACGGTTTTGTACGCAACGCTCTGTGGACGGTGGCGGGAACAGAAGTGACGACAGCGTTTGAAACTAAGGTAAGGTTAAGATTCCCGGAAAACGCCCACAACGACCATTGCTGGCAACAGGCGTTTGCCCTGGAGCTTGAGATTTCCGTCGGCGACACCCTCACCCTGGAGTTGATTACCCGCAATACCGGTGAGAAAAGCTTTTCGATTACCCAAGCGTTCCACACGTATTTACGGATCGGGAATATCGGACAGGTGCGTATTTTAGGTCTGGAGGGCGCGGTGTATGCCGATAAATTGGATGATGACAGGCAAAAACGCCAGGCCGGTGTACTGACGGTATGGGAAGAAGTGGATCGTATCTACACGGATGTGAAAAACGAGTTGATTGTCGTCGATGCCGCTTTTAAGCGCCGGATCAAAATCACCGCCGTCGGCAGTAAAAACGCCGTGGTGTGGAATCCGTGGACAAAAAAATCGGCGATACTGCCGGATCTGGACGATGGAGATTTCCGGCGTTTTATTTGCGTCGAGACCGGGAATATAGCCGGGAATCTAGTAGAACTGCCGCCGGATAGCACATGCCGATTGCTTACCAACTTTGAAATTATACGGGACTGACATGGCGCAGCGTTGCTGATGTCGGCATGATTGTTTGCGCCGGCTTTAACGTCGGCGAAAAAACCATACGGACGATGATCGAGGAAAAAGGACTAAAAACCCATCAGGAGGTGGGCGCTTGTCTTAAAGCGGGGACTCATTGCGGCTCGTGTGTACCTGAAATTAAAATGTTGCTCAAAAAGGCGGCTACCACCTTAAATTGGTAGCCCAAAAGGCTAAAAGCGTAAATTAAGCGGTACAACTATATTGATGCCTGGCGATTGCGGAGGTACAACATAAACCGGCGGTGGAACATAAACCGGTTGCGCATAACCATAGCCGTTGCCGCCGTATCCATAACCGCCGTGACCGCCGTGCCATCCGCCATGGTCATGATCATCATGCCCATGACCACCCTCATGCCCACCCCCACCCCGCCCATGGTCAGCAAACGCCGGGGATATAGAAAATACGCCTATCGCTAGAGTAAAGGCGAGCGCAGTTACGACCTTGCACGCAGTTGACTTAAGATATCTTGGACGCTGAATTACTGTTTTCATAATGAACTTCCTTTTCAAGGATGTTTGCGGCGCTGAAGAAGCCCCGCGAGGAGTGTCTGAAGCAGGCATAAAAATTTTCATGATTATTTGTCATCCGATTTTTTTTGACCATGCTTATGACCGCCATGCTCATGCTCACCATGGCGAAACAAGGCGTCCGCTTCTTTTTTCTGTGTGTCTGACATACTGTCATACAGCACGGCAAACAGCGGGGTCAGTTTCTTGATCCCATCCGCGTGAGCTGCGGTGATATCGCCGTAGGATTTAAGATCGTCGATAGCCGTCATGTCCTTGGCGTGATCGGCTCTGATCTGCGTAAGTGCATCCATAACGCTTGCATCCTCGCGCATCGCCAGTTCGACCTTGGCCCATTGCTCTTCCTGTGCAGCAGTGATTTTGAGTTTGTCGTGCATGTCCTTGATGCGAACTTCAACGCGAACCTCTTGATGTTTATCGGCGGCAAATACTAATCC
This sequence comes from Methylobacter sp., assembly GCA_003158415.1. GTDB lineage: Bacteria > Pseudomonadota > Gammaproteobacteria > Methylococcales > Methylomonadaceae > Methylobacter_C. The sequence goes on along the minus strand of PMJA01000180.1, from coordinate 4,515 downwards.
CGGCGCAAGGCCAAGACTGATGATAAATGCCGCCGCCGTCATTAGGCGTAGGCCTGCATTAGTGTAACAATTAGCATTTTGTTTCATTTTATTCTCCAGGTTGTTTCAAGTTTTTGTGTGGTTAACCCCTGGTTCTAATGGTAGATGATAATCAAAAATTCTTCTGTGCGATGACGTACATAGGGCGTTGTTTAACGTAACTGAATATTTTTAACCTAACCCCAGCCCTATCAATACAAATCCACCGGATCGACATCCAGCGTCCAGCGCACTTTTTTTGCCTGCTTGAGTTTGGCAATTTCCGGCACTAATGCCTCCAGCAACAGATGCAGTTCCTGACGCCGGGTGTTTTGAAACAGCAATTGATAGCGGTAAAGGCCGGCGCGCCTCGCCATCGGCGCGGCTACCGGCCCCAAAACCTGAGTATGCCCAGCATTGAGTTCCTGCACCAACCCGGCAACCGCCTGAAAAAACAGCGGCGGCGCATCAACATCCCCGGCCTGTACGCGCAACAACGCCTGATAACTAAACGGCGGCAACATCGCGGCCTTGCGTTCAGCCAATGCGGTTTTGGCAAAACTGCGATACCCCTCCCTGATTAAGGTCGTTAATAACGGATGCTCCGGCTGCCGGGTCTGCATAATGACTTTGCCGGGTTTTTCAGCGCGTCCCGCGCGGCCTGAAACCTGTACGATCATCTGCGCCAGCTTTTCGGCGGCATGAAAATCGATGCTGAACAAGCCGCTGTCCACATCAAGTATCGCAACCAGGGTCACATTAGGAAAATGATGGCCTTTAGCCAGCATTTGCGTACCCAGAATAATGTCCACCTCGCCCCGGTTAATTTGCTGCAAATAGTTTTCCAGCGCACCTTTGCGTTGCGTGGAATCGCGATCCAGACGAACCGTCACTTTATCGGCGAACAATTCGGCCAGAACTTTTTCAACCCGCTCGGTGCCCAGGCCCAAGGGCGTCAAGTCGCCGACTTTGCAAGCCGGACAGTGCTTAATCAGGCGCTGTTCCTGGCCGCAATGATGGCAACGCAGACACTGTTCATCGACATGAATCACCAGATTGGCGTCGCAACGCAGGCAACGCGCAACCCAGCCGCAACCGTGGCAAATCAGCGTGGGCGCAAAACCGCGCCGATTCAGGAACAGCAACACCTGCTCATGCTTCGCCAGGGTAAGGCGCATTTCCGCTACCAGCGCTTCTGACAAGCCTTCCTGCATGCGTTTGTTTCTGATGTCCAGCAACTGCAACACCGGGGCTATGGCGTTGCCGGCCCGATCCGGCAGATGTAGCAACTGGTAGCGGCGCTTATCGACGTTATGCAGGCTTTCCAAAGACGGCGTCGCGGAACCTAATAACACCGGGATATGCAGCAGTTTGCCGCGCACCACGGCAATATCTCTGGCGGAAAAACGAAAGCCATCCTGTTGTTTGAAGGAGACATCATGCTCTTCGTCGAGTATGATCAACCCTGGATTTTTTAACGGCGTAAACAAGGCCGAACGCGTACCCAGCAAGATAGAACATCGGCCTTGCTGCATGTTGAGCCAGGCATCAGCCCGCTGCTTGTCGGTCAACTTGGAATGCGACAGGGCGATGCTGACGGCAAAGCGCTGCCTAAATCGGTCTTCAAGCTGCGGCGTCAGCGTGATTTCCGGCACCAGCACCAAAACCTGCTGCCCCCGTTCCAGCACCGTTTGAATAATCTGCAAATACACTTCGGTTTTGCCGCTGCCGGTAACGCCCTCCAGCAAAAACACTCCGAACTGCCCGAGACCGGCACAGACCGCATTGATCGCGGATTGCTGAGGCGGATTGCATTGCAATGGGTTATTACTGATTACAGTGGGTCGCGTATTACCACCCTCCTCCCCCTGGGCATAGGTATCTACACAAGTATCAACTCCTTCTCCCTTGAGGGAGAAGGCTGGGATGAGGGGGATCAAATGCCGCTTGGTTTCCGCAACGCTCGATAACGCTTCAGGACTCTGCCCCTCGGCAGCGCTCAATTCTATCTGTAACAATTGCCTGGCGATTAACAGCTTTACCGCAGGCCGCCAGTTATCATTCCACGCCGAAAGCTCGGCTTCCGACAGACTAGCTGGGCCGTCTTGAAACTTTTTCAGCACGATTTTTTGTTTGGGCGTCCGTTGCAACTGCTCGCCAGACATCGTTCTGCCCAAATCCGTCAGCGCATAACGTTTTTCCGTTTGCACAACCACTGACTTACCCTGCCGCAACGCCGCCGGAAAAACCGCGCTAACCACCTCGCCCACCGGATGATGATAATAGCGACCAGCCCACAGCAACAGCCGCAAATCTTTAGCCGATAACAACGGCTGCCGATCCAATATCCGTATCACCGGCTTTAACTTGCAGGCATCCACTGCGCTATCTCCTACGATTTCCAGCAGATAGCCTATTTTTTTACCTTTCCCGAACGGCACTTCCAGGCGCACCCCCGGCTTGACGTGATCCGACCCGGAATTTTCGGGGGCCAGATAATCAAATAAACGATAAACGGGGACGGGGATGGCGACTCTGAAAATCAGGTTATCGCCAGAGAGTAACTTAGGCATTATTGGTAACGCCTTGCTTGTAATCCTAACTGCCGCATGGATTGGGATTTTCAATGAATCAACAAAGCATCATGTTGGGTTTGTTAAAAAGGTACATCACTTTCTAAACCAATATTTTTCATACATAACTCCATAGTCAGATGAGTTTCAAAAAATTCTTTACCCATCATATCCAATGAAATTAAAGAATCTGCCGGAATATCCAGTTTGCGTAAAATATTGTCTTTATTCTTTTTTGCGGAGGGATCAATATTTAAAATCCGTTTTTTGCTGTCACGTTTGATTGCTTGACTCAATAACTTGTTAATGTAGCCATCACTAAAACTGTAGCCAACTGAAAAAATTAGTCGCGTTGAAGATTCAAGAGAATATTTTCTTAATTCATGAGTATAAAAAAGGTATGGATCGCCAGAATTTAGTTTGTAATTTACGCCAAAAATTAGTTCGGGATTTTTACATGAATCCTCTCGGCAATATAGAAAATCTTCGGCAGTTTCACCGCGTTCCCAATCAATTGATCCATGCATTTTATAAAGATAAAAATCAACATCCTCAGCCTCATTCCGCTCAAAACGAGAAGCTTCCCACTTTAAATCAATTGGGTCAAAGCCTGTTTCAACTTTATAATTTGATTGTCGAAGATTCCGCTCTAATAAAAGGTCATAGTTCAAAGTAAAGACTCGAATAGCATATCCATATTGCTTTTTGAAATTACCCAGCCCATTTAAATAGCTACCGTCTTTGTAAGAGTTTTTTGGTTTAACCCAATCTATCAAATTACTTCTAATTAATGTATCAAGCTCTTCTAAATTCCTGAATTTTGAACCAGCAACTTTAGTAAGATGTGTATTCCAGGCACCTACAAAAGGGTACAATTTGTTTTTATGCTTTTGATTAAGCTCATCAATTACGCCTAGTAAATCTTCGATACCTACGGGGTCTTCAAAATTACCTTCAAGCCCACGCTGATACATAATTGAACTTTTAAGAAAATAATATAAATCACGAAGTTCAAGTTTTTTGCCTAGTAACTCCTCAGTCTGTTGGCTCATTTTAATAGCCATTGGAATACCAGCGTCACAACTTGCACCAGCTCCTAATAGAAAAATTACGGATTCAGGATTCATAATTTAACGCCTATAAGAACCAAGGGTTAAATGATTTGCTGGATAATATTGAAAAATCATTTACTGCTTCGTATTCGCTGAACCTCTTCATAAATTTTGCGATCAATGATGGATAGTAAATTGAAACAGGTTGTGCTTTAGAATTAAAACCACGCCAATTTGCTCCAGTAAGATTGATAATATCCTGTAGATAAGTTTTATCATCATCATAATTGTGTTCAGAGCCATGCAAAAATTCGACATGAATGGGTTCTGAAACTCTTCTACTCACTGTTGAATTACCGTATTGCAAGCCTTCCGTCCAAATTAGATATTCTGTATTGGAAAGCTGAACCATAGAACTTTCATAAGGGATTTTGGTGTTATGGTTACTGAACCCAAAGAATTTGTGTTTTGTGTTAATTTTTATTACCTTAATTTGAAAGCTTACATTCCCTGTTACCGCTTGAACGGATTTTTTAATTGTATCTATTTCTTGGCGATCAACTTTATAAGGAACGTGAATTACACATTCTTCGACATGTTTATTATTTTCGTTACAGATAATTTTGATCAGTTCTTCTTTAAGACTAATTAAGTATTCGTCTTTATTTACAGATGTTGACAGTGGCTGTACTCGATTAAAATTTCCTTTTGTATCAATACAAATAGTATACGCCGTATACTTTATGGTATTTCCCTCAGAATCTTTTTCATGGGCACTACCAATCCCAAATATTAAACATTTTTCATGGCTAGGTATAAGCAACCAGGGAATACCTCCCAATTTGCTAAACATTTGAAGTCCGATATTGCCT
>PMJA01000156.1 GCA_003158415.1 Methylobacter sp. | reverse complement strand
CGACCGCCGCCGCCCATACTGCCCTGTTCGCGATGACCGTTTTCTTCTACGATAACCGTTACATTCATCCGCACCAACGGTCTTATGTCGGCCGCTAAGGAGCCATCCTGGTTGGCCACCAGTATGCTTTCATGCGCGCCGATCAGGCTGACGATCACTTCTTCTATGCGACTGTCCAGCTTGCGGGTTTCACTGTCAACTTTTTGTAATAAATCGATTTTCTGCTGATCGGCCAATGATTTTAACGGATTGGCAAAAGGATAATACTGTTGCGTATTTGAGGCCTGCGCCAGTCGGACTTGGGCGTCTTGCCCTTGCCGGACGATGGCTTTGACATTATTGGCCGCTGCTAACAATACCGGCAGTTCTATCCGGTCACTGTAGGCAAAACCGGTTTTTTCGCCCGATACCGCCCGCACGCCCGCGCCTTGCTCGATATTATGACTGCCTTCTTTAATGATACCGCCTTCCATGACCCACGATTCGCTGTGGCTGGACTGAAAATAAATATCTGCGGCATCAACCGGCGAGCTGAGCAACCGGCTCATAATTTTTTCAATATCTATGTCTTGTATACCGGCTGGCGTCAGGATAGCTTGTCTTGCAAGGTTTAATAATTTCATCAGAACTCAGTTAGTTTTCTTACATTCTGCGCGATAGGATTAATGCGCACTAGGGGCACAAAGCATCAGTCTTGATCTTTATGGCGATGTCTTGATTTTTTCTCCTCTTTGTCATTCTGCGGCTTATCGCTCATCGTTTTATAAATCGACAACAATAATTTTTCCGGGCCGTCCTCTGGAGGAGCGGACGCATCATCTTTATTTTCCGAGCCTTCGCTTTGCTTAGGCGCATTGTTAACAGCCGCACTGATTTGGGTTTCCTCACCCTTTGCCCTTACCGTCAGGATATAGTGCTCTTCCTTGGGTTTATCCTGAAATAGCGACACGGTTTTGTCAAGAAAACCGCTTTCATTCTCCGATTGCGCTTCGAGGTCATAGGTTACGAAATAGAGTCCTTTATCCTGCTTACGTTCCGTTACTTTTAGAGTGTCCTGCTTTAAGGCGTGGCCCAGCGTATCCCATGCCTGATCGTATGGCTGCTTGATTATCAGCAGAGGCGGAGTTGTCGTTGTCATATAAGCAATCGTCGCCGCCCCCTCATTCTCCACGCCCAGTTTTTTCTCAGCCCTATTATCATCAGCCGTACGCGACTGTTCCCTGGCTTGAGGACTGACAGCCAGCTTAGGCGGGCGCTCCAGCATGGCGGTATCCCGGTAACGATTGTCCGTTGCGGTTCCGCAGGAAACCACTCCTAATGACAGTAATAAAATTATGGCGATGATGGGCATATTATTCACAAAAGAAACGTCGATGGTTTAAAACAGGAAAAGCGCCCCGCACTTTTTCCAGTCGTTCCTTATCTATTTCAGCCAAAACATACCCGCCGCCGGTTTTATAACAATCCAGCACGATGCCCCAGGGGTCAATAATCATGCTGTGTCCAAAGGTTTTACGACCGTTAATATGAAAGCCGCCCTGATTCGGCGCTATCACATAGCAGAGGTTTTCCACGGCGCGGGCGCGCAGCAATAATTCCCAGTGCGCGGCGCCAGTTTCGGCGGTGAATGCGGAAGGCACCACCAGTATATCTACGCCTTGCGTACTCATTTTACGAAAGAATTCGGGGAACCGCAGATCGTAACAAACAGCGACGCCCAGCTTGCCGAAAGGCGTATCGACAATCAGCGACTCGGTTCCCGGCTCAATGGAATCCGATTCGCGATAAACTTCATTGGTACCCGGAACATTGACATCAAACAGATGCACTTTATCGTAGCGTCCGACCCGTTCACCTTTATCGTTATAAATCAGGCAAGCGGCTCGCGCTTTATTGCTATCATCGGCGGCCATAGGAATGGTGCCGCCGACTACCCATACGGCATACTTTTTGGCGACTGCCGCCAAAAAGTTTTGTATGGGCCCAGAGCCGTCGACTTCTTTTGCTTTAAGCTTGTCGGATTCATGATCGCCCATCAGGGCAAAGTTTTCCGGCAATGCCACCAATTTTGCACCGGCTTTAACCGCTTCGGCGATCAGTTTCTCTGCTTCCAGCAGGTTAAAGCCGATATTCGGACTTGATGCCATTTGTATGGCTGCGCATTTACTCATGTTGTCTCCCTTTATTGTTTTTCAGGTTGCTGTAGCCATGGAAAACCGGAGATCCCCGTCCATGTTTTCTGCAACAGGCCCTCGTTTTCATGTAGCGGAATAATTTGTGCATTTTCCCAGCCGCCTTTAACCAGATACTGCGAACGAAAGAAAAAGCCTTCCTGATTTTTACCGGTTAAAGTCTGCCCGATTAACGCGGCAACTTTGCCCATAATTGTACCAGCAATAGGCACGGCATCGGCACTTTTTGGGACGACGCTGATGATTTGATCCAGGCTTCTATTAACATAATCCGTCTCTCCGGTGATGGTAATTGTTGCCGGAATGGCGTCTATCACTAAATCGCGGGTGACCGCTTTGCCGTTTGATAAATCAAAGTGTCCGTTAATGCTGTTAAAGGTCAGACCTTCCTGATACATATCCCTGAAATCCAGCTGCACCCGTTTTAGCCACTGGGCCATTGCCAACATGCCGAGCAGGCGACCGAGTCCGGGCTCTATACTTAAAATACGGCCGTTTTTTAAATTAACGTCCAGTTTGCCTTGCAAAGCCGCCAGAGAAAATTGATTAGGCGTCGCCTTCCATGTTCCTGTGAAATCAACAATGGCGCTGGTTTCCATTAATTCTTTGGTAATATCCAATTGGGTCAGCCACTGTCCCGCTCTGGGTATTTCCAGATGGCCTTGCAATCGTGTTTCAGAATGCAGCCCGTTTACCTTCCATTCGCCGGACACCTTAAGCTGTTGCTCTTTGCCCTCCAGTTCCAGCTGTTTAAGCGCTATACCGTTGCTTATGCGCTCGGTTTCCAGTGTTAACTGCCCCAGATCAACCGAGCGCCACAGCGTTTTATCACTGGTGATGGAAAATAATGGCGTGGCGGCAGGCGCCAACTCCGGCTTCTGCTCTGTTGCCGTGACTTTTACCGCGTCACTTTGGGAACCCAGCTGTTTTAACGCTGAAAGATCCATTGATGTCATCGCCAGAGTAATTTTTTCAGCGCCGGTAAAGTCCGAAGGAAATCGTAATTTGCCGGTTGCGACATCGCTGTTGATAAGCCCTGCCCAATGACTGTCGTTCGGCGTCAAGGTCAAATCAAAAGCGCCTAATGGTATGTTTTTCCACTGCGCATGTCGGCTATGAACTTTTATTTGTCTGATGTTGTTTCCTGTTCCGCTCGTGTTGTTTTGATTGGCCGATAATCCCAGCCAATCTTGCAGATTCAGCGGATCCTGATTGATTTCTAAGCTCAGGCCGGTTTCAGACGGCTGCACGACTGTGCCTGCACCGATCAGAATATGCCCCGAATGCAGGCGCTGCTCAACCAAATTTAATTTAACGGCGGCTTTTAAGGCTTTGTTATAACTAATTGTTATCGGTAATAAAGCCTCATCACTCAAGCCGAAAGTCAGTGATAACGGCTTCTTCTGCGATGCTGTTTTTGCTAAAAAATCCGGCAATTCCAGTGCTACGCCGACCAAGTCGGATTGCACCGTTAATTCCGACGGACTGCCGGGAAAAGGCAAACCCAGCTTTAATT
>PMJA01000109.1 GCA_003158415.1 Methylobacter sp. | reverse complement strand
GCGATTTTCCAGAAATCGATTTCGCCGCAATGCTCCAGTATTTCCTTAACATAATCGGCGTCGCCGACCGATGCGCCGCCGGTGCTGATTATGACGTCATGCTGTTTCGCTGCGGCAACAACGCATTCTTCCAGCAGTTGTTTGTTATCGGCAATCACGCCCAGATCGGTNNTCATCGCCGGTGGAAAAAAAGGCGATTTTTACCGGTCGTTTAACGCTAAGCTCGGCGATACCCGCCGAGGCTAATAAGCCGAGATCGACGGCGGTCAGTTTTTTAGGATGGGTAAGTAGCAAGCCGCCTTGTTTTATATCTTCGCCGATTTCCCTGATATTTTTCCCTGAAGCGGTATGCGCCGGAAAATGGATGTTGTGTCCGTCAGCCTGCACCTGTTCCTGCATGATGACTGAATCGGCGGCGGCCGGCACTACCGCACCCGTAAAAATGCGGATACATTGCCCAGCGTGCAGTTGTCCCTGGAAAGGCCGTCCGGCCCAGGAAGTCCCAACCAGATTCAATGTAAAAGGCTGGCCGGGAATAATGTCTGTGCTGTAAAAAGCGTAGCCGTCCATGGCCGCATTTCTGTCATGCGGGATATTGATGGGCGAATAAACCGATGCTGCTAAAACCCGCCCCAAGGCGTTTGCTAACGCGATTTTTTCGGTTTCTGAAACGGGGTGTATGGCGGCTTTAATGCGTTCTAACGCTGCGGTTATAGACAGCAAAGGTTTGGCTTCTTCCCGGCTGCATAAGTCCATCAAGCAGACCTCAAAAAGGAGGTTAAAATAAAGGTGGCTATCATTTCGGGTTGGTTGATGTCCAGTCGTGTCAAAGCGTTAGGCGTTTCCAGCGCTTCATCCGTAGCAATAGCGAAAATGTCCGGGTCGTTCGGGTATAGCAGAGGTTTATTCATTGATGGCCTGTGCAGTTCGATTTTAGGGAAGCGTTCGGCTTTAAAACCTTCAACCAGAAGCAGATCGAGTTCCGATTGATCGAACAGCTTTAACTGTTCGTCCAGACGCGGCTCTTGTTGCGGCGTGATTTCGGTAATGATGGCGCGTCTGTGCGTGGATACCAGCATAACCGGCGATGCGCCTGCTTCCCGCAAGCGAAAACTATCTTTGCCCGGCTGGTCTATTTGGAAATTATGATGACTGTGCTTGATTAAGCCGATACGCAAACCATGATGCTTTAAAATCGGGATGATTTGCGTTAGTAACGTGGTTTTACCCGTGCCGCTAAAAGCGGCAAAACCTAAGACAGGGATATGGGCATGTTGCATGGTCATCAATTCATCGGACTGTTAGTATAGGATAGTGTATTCTAAGATATTATTGGCCTGGGATCATTAATCCTGGAGAAAAANNATTGATTCGAATTTATCTGGTTTTGCTATTAGGCATCATTGTGTTTTTTGGGATGCGCGCTTTTATGAAAGCATCTCCCTCCGTATTGGCTAAATACATGCGGGTTTTTTTGTTAACTATGGTCGCTTTGTTGCTGCTTTATTTAACGGCAACCGGGCGCTTAAACTGGCTTTTTGCGCTGATAGGCGTCGCGATGGCTTTTATGCTCAGGCTCATTCCCGCACTGTTGCACTTTGGGCCGCAATTACACAGGCTGTGGCAGGGTTTTACAGGTTCCAAACCAAGCGGGTCGCAACGGTATAGCGATACCGATGCTAAAGGAAAAATGTCGGTCGACGAAGCTTATGAGGTGCTGGGTTTGAAGCCGGGAGCATCAGAGCAGGACATCATTGCTGCTCACCGTAAATTAATGCAAAAAATACATCCTGACCGTGGCGGATCGGATTATTTGGCTGCGAAAATAAATTTGGCCAAAAAGACCTTACTGAAAAAATAATCATCCATGCTTTTTTACCCTGCGACTGTGAATTTTATTGTTATCCTGATGATGTCGGCCTGCATAACACAGGCTTATGCTGCACCGGTTAATGAATTGTCAGCCGATAAAAAAAGCCGGGCGGTATCCGTCAACGCTGAATCCAGTGCCGCTCAAAATACGAAAAAATCCTCTGTCGTAAAAAACCGGCGGACTTTCCCTGCTACCGGTTTAAGCTTCGGCTGGCCCATTAAGGGCCGCATTTTAAAAAGATTTTCTCCATCCCATAATAAAGGCATCGATATAGTCGGCGAGAAAGGGCAGTCGATTAAAGCAACTGAAACCGGGCGGGTCGTCTATGGCGGGCAAGGCCTGATTGGTTTCGGTAAGCTACTAATTATCAAACACAATGATGCTTATTTAAGCGCTTATGCCAATGCCAGCCGCCTGTTGGTCAAGGAAGGGCAATATGTAGATAAGGGGCAGTACATTGCCGAAGTAGGCGACGTCGGCATCAAGCGAACATCATTGCATTTTGAAATAAGGAAAAACGGAAAGCCCGTGAACCCATTTATACTGTTGCCGAAAAAATAATCAGAAGACGTTCCTAGCGGGTTTAGTTTAAAATCTCCCGTTTAGCCGATACCCGCGACTCTTGATCACTTTGTTAACTCATGCAAACAATACACTCTGACGTTTTAACCACTCTTTCGACCCTGCGCGATTATATACGCTGGGCTGCCAGCCGGTTTAC
>PMJA01000381.1 GCA_003158415.1 Methylobacter sp. | reverse complement strand
CAGGCATCTGACAACCCTTAACATCAGTTGACGGTTAGTTTCAACTAAATATCAACACACTTTCAGAGGGGGCTTGCCCTCACCCCCCCTTTTCCAAAGGAGGATACGAATACTTACATAGTAATCACTGTCCACGAAAGACACGAAAAGCATGAATTACGCCAACGTCATAAAAGCCTTAAGCAACTCCGCTAGTTTCGCCATCCCGACATGCAGATGGCGCTCAATTTCAGCCATAGTGATTTCACCGCCGGTTTTGCCTGCCGCCCAGTTGGCGACCACAGCAACTGCGGCATAATCCATACCGAGCTCTTTAGCCAGCGCGGCTTCCGGCATACCCGTCATACCGACTACATCGCAACCGTCTTGTTCCATGCGTTTGATTTCTGCCGCCGTTTCTAAGCGTGGCCCTTGGGCGCAACCATAAGTGCCTATCGGCGTGATGTTTATATTGGCTTTCGCGGCGGAGGAAATTAACGTGGCACGCAGCTTCTGATTGTACGGATAGGTAAAGTCGATATGGGTAAGGGGATAGTTTTCATCGTCAAAAAAAGTATGCAGGCGGCTATGGCTGTAATCGATAATCTGGTCGGGGATGGCAATGTGCGCGGGCGTCATGACGTCAGTAATGCCACCCACGGCGGCAACAGCAACAATCTGCGCTACACCCAGCTGTTTAAGCCCCCAGATATTGGCGCGATAATTGATTTTGTGCGGCGCAATGGTGTGGGGATTGCCGTGTCTGGCCAGAAATATGACTTCCTTGCCGTTAAGCTCCCCGGTAATAAAGTCCGCCGACGGAGCGCCATAAGGCGTAGTGAATTGCTCACGTTTGATGATGGTTAAATCACCGAACTGGGCGAAGCCTGTGCCGCCAATAATCGCAAGTTTAGTCATAAAAAGATGTCCCCGTCGTAGTCTTTGCAGGCATAAATGCCGGATGCGTTGCGTAAATAACCTTTGTAATCCATGCCGTAGCCAAACACATAACGGTTTTCTACGACCAGGCCTATAAAATCGGCGGTGATCGGTTTGTCATGATCCAGAATTTTATCCACCAACACGGCGCTGTAAACGGAGCTTGCGCCTTGCGCCAGACAATAGTCGTAGATTGCAGCCAGCGTGATGCCTTCATCCAAAATGTCATCGATGATCAACACCGTCCTGTCTTTAAGCGGCGTACCGGGTTTAAGCAGCCATTCGATGCTGCCGCCTGATGTCTGGTTTTGATAACGGCTCGCGTTAATGGCCTCTAGGGTGAGCGGGATGGTTAAGCGGGTAATCAGGTTACCGGCGACGACAATGCCACCGTTCATGACACAGAGTAATAACGGGTTACGATCAGCCAGTAAACCGATGATCTGTTTCGCCATTTTGTCCAAAGCGGCTTCCACTTCCCGTTCGCTGTACAGCAAATCGGCAGTAGACTGAATGTGCTTGATTTCTTTAAGCATAGTTTTGAGTGTGCAGGTTGATAAGAGCGGAACAATGCCGCCATTTTTCGGAGTTGAGTAGTGCCGCCCTGTTCATCAACGGCCGCCCCTGCATACGGCGGAGACGCAATTCCCTTACAGGGTCTTGCGTGACGGGCAAGGCTTCCAGCACCTGCTCTGCCGCAGCCGGATTATTGCAAACCAATAACATATCGCAACCGGCTTGTTGCGCCTGTCTGGCGCGTTCGGGAAAATCCCCTGCCGATGCCGCGCCAGCCATGCTTAAATCATCGCTGAAAACGACGCCGTTAAAGTTTAGCTCACGGCGCAAAATCTGTTGTATCCAGAACGACGAAAAACCGGCCGGATTGGGGTCGATATTCGGGAAAACCACATGCGCGGGCATAATGCCTTCCAGGCCTTCCAAAATCAACTGCTTAAAAGGCAGCAAATCTTTTACGCGCAGGCTGTCCAGGTCGCGTTCGTCCGTAGGCAACGTCAGGTGCGAATCCAAGGCCACCGCGCCATGCCCTGGAAAGTGCTTGCCGGTCGCCGCCATGCCCGCCGCATTCATGCCTTTTCTGAATAAACTTGCCAGCCGTGTCGCCAATTCAGGATCGGTGGAAAAGGCTCGATTGCCGATAATTTGACTGACGCCGCAATCAACATCCAGCACCGGCGCAAAACTGAAATCGACGCCAACCGCCAACAATTCCGCCGCCATCAACCAACCGGCCGATTCCGCAAGCTCCGGGGCTTTAGCATAGCTGGCCGCAGGCGGCAAACGGGTAAAACCGTTTTGAAAGCGCTGCACCCGGCCGCCTTCCTGATCCACGGCAATCAAAATATCGCCCTGACGCGCCGCGCGTATGCTGTTGATCAATTCGGTAATTTGCTCAGGATCCTGGTAATTACGCGCAAAAAGAATAACCGCGCCGGTGTTGGGATGGTTTATTTTTTCCTGTTCATGTTGCGCCAGGGTTAGGCCTTCAACATCCAGCATAACTGGGCCGAGTGGTGTGTGATGGGTCATTGTTTAACGTTGGAGTGAGTGATCGGTTATTTTAAATAATATTAGGCTTAGAATTACGGGTTCATAGTAACCGGAATAATGACTCAAGTGCTGATTATTGCAAAAAATGCAGTCGTCGGCATTAAATCCAAGTCGCTCAAATAAATTTCGTAACGACTCAGTCCAATTGAAGGCGCTTGTTGTGCATTGTGCAAAACTCGCTTAAAACGGCTACCCGCCGATCTTGATGAGCCTTCTATTTTGTTCAATAATCTTCGCAATCAACGCGTCTGAACCATCCAGTTGATGATCGTAAACTTCGGTTTTATAGGCTAAGGTCGGCGTTGTAGTTAAAGGCTCCAGAACTGAATGGCCGGAACTGCTGGTATCGATCCTCGCTACCGCCGACAAACCGGGACGCAACGGATGGGCCTGTAGCTCCTCGCTCCGTAATCCAATCCTGACCGGCACCCGTTCGACGATATGGATATAGTTGCCGGTCGCGTTATCCGGCGGTAATAAGCCGAATACACTGCCGGTACCGGCACCCAGTCCCAGCACTACACCCTGATAAATCATATTGGAGCCATACAGATCGACGGTAATTTCCACCGACTGTCCAGGTTGTACGTCAGCCAGTTCGTTTTCCAGAAAATTGGCCTCTACCCAGACATAATCCAAAGGCACGATGACCAGCAACGGCGTCTCCGGGCGAACTTGCTCGCCGATTTGGATGCTGCGTTTCGCGACGAAACCCGACATCGGCGCCACAATCTGCTGTCTTGCTTGATCCAAATAAGCCTGTTTTAACGCAGCGACCGCTTGTAATACTTTCGGGTTATCGGCGGGGCTGGTATTTTGAATCAAAGCCACGGCTCCGCCTAATTCAGCGCGAATTTGGCGGACATCCGCTTCCTGCTCACGAACGTTAAACTCGGTGTTTTCAATCTGCTGCGCCGATACCGCTCCATCGTTTGCTACGCTGCGATAACGAATCAAATCACGCTGACTGCGATTTAGGATAGCCTCCTTGGTGGCCATTTTCTGGCGGAGCATGTCGGCTTGACTGAACAAGGTTTCGATCTGTCGAACACTGTCCGCCAGATTGGCTTTTGCTCGCTCCAGTGCCACTTGGGCTTGCAGCCCATCGAGACGTATCAGCACCTCGCCCTGATGTACATACTGAGTGTTATCGACCCGTATATCGACTACCGTTCCGCTGGTTTGTGCCTTTAGCGGCGCTAGATTGCCGCTGACATAGGCATCGTTGGTGACTATAAAACGACTGGAAAAACTCCATGCGTAAAATAGATAAATGAGTCCCACCAGCAATGCGACCGCAGTCACCAGCAATAGCCGATAAGCTCGGTGCTGGTGACGTTGCTGAAAACCAAAGTGGCGCAAGGGTTTATTAGTATTACTCATGGCTGTTTACCTTGCTGAGCGCTTGACTCGTTGTGTTTTCGTATCCGCCGCCTAACGCTTCAATCAAACCGACCGCAGCAAGCAGATGGGCGCTACGCAGTTCGCTGGCAGTCAGATGATGTTGAATCAGTGTCGCTTTGGCTTCGATAGGGCCGTCCCGGACGCTGAGACCGGCTTGATAACGTTTGTCGACCAGAACCGATTCTGCTTTAGCAGCTACCAGCGCACGTTCTTGGGCGGCATCCTGTTCCAGCGTTTTTCGCCATTCATCCAGACTATCCGCAACTTGCTGCACGGCCGACAGCAGAGTATCGTTATAGCTTTCTACTGCATTATCATAAGCCGCCTGCTGATCCTTTAATTCAGCCTCCAGTCGGCCACCTTCGAAAATAGGCAAAGTAACGGTAGGCCCTATCCCATAAGCCACACTAGCGCCATGAGACAGAAATAAATCCTTCAGACTGAGGCTGCGTAATCCCGCAAAACCCACTAAATTAACGTCGGGATAAAAATTTGTTTTCGCTACTTTGGTTGTGTTGGCTGCCGCTTGCACACGCCATAATGCCGCCGCCACGTCCGGTCTATGTGCCAGTAGTCCCAGGGAAATTACGCCCGGTGATGGTAAATGTGCGGCAACAACGTCGTTCGTCGCCGTCTGTATCGCTTTTCCCCAATCCGGCCCCTGTCCAACCAATGTCGACAGCCGATTGCGTAAGCGCTGGGTTTTACTGCGCACACTGGTTTCGCGCTGCCGATCCGCTTCCAGCTGCTGTTCGCTTGCGTAAACCGGATCTTTGCCGGTCAATCCGCTTTGCCACCGCTGTTTTGCCAGCTGTAGTATTTCTTCGGCTTTCTCGATCAGCGCATGAGCCAGTTCGGCATCTTCCTCCGCCGAACACAAGCTAATATAACTGCGTGCTATCGTCGTGCTCAATACCAATCGCGCCATCGCCAGTTCCGAAGCCTGGGCGCGTTCTTTGCCCAACGCTGCTTCCAAAGTTGCCTTATCCTTACCCCACAGATCAAGGTGATAGCGAAATTCCACCGGATCAATATAAGCGCCGGTGAAGGTTTTTCCGCCATTGGGGCCGTAAAAATCGGTTGCAGAAAAACGTCGATGATTCAGTTGGATATTAGCGTTGATGCTGGGCAGCATCTCGGCGGCCTGATAATCAGCTACCGCTTCCGCCTGAGTCAATCTAGCCGCGGCGGCATTCAGACTTGGGCTGTCTTTTAGAGCGGTTTCTATCAATCGGTTCAATTCGGCATTGTGAAAACCCTGCCACCACCGAGCGCCCGGCCAGTCATTGACAATTTTGTCGGCTTCAGCATCATTGTGCAGGGTCAGTTTCAGGCCGGGCATTCCCAGCAGCTTGGCTCTCGTGCCGTCTTTGGGAAGTAATGCACAACTGCTCAGTAGCAACAGAACTGTCGCCAGCAAAGCGACTTTATTGAGCTTAACCATGCTCACGGCTCCTCCAATAGATCTTCCAGAGCCGTCAGGCGATAATCTTCTTTATCCGTAACGGTTGGTTTCGGCCCTACTGGGTTGGCTAGCCAAACTACCGCAGCCAATCCCATAAATAACCAGGCTGCTAGACGAAAAGTATCATCCAAACCGAGAATCGCCGCATGTTGACCGGCGACTGCCGCCAACTTAGCGGTGGCTAACTGATCAGACAGGCCAACGGCATGCAAGCGGACAGTAATTTCACTGGCAAAGCCGTCATACCGTGAAAAGCTTTCGCTCAGGCGACTTTGGTGAAAAGCGGTGCGCCGCTCCCAAAATAAGCCCAATAACGGTGAGGCGATACTACCGCCAAGCACGCGCAGCATGCCACCCAGTTCCACCGCCTGGATTTGTCGTCTCGGCGTCAGTCCGGAAAGAAACAGCGTAGTCAGCGGTACAAACAAGCCGCCCAGACAAAAGCCCTCCAACACCTGCGACCACAAGGGTTGAGTGAACCAGCCACCGCGCCCAAAAAAATCGTAGCGACTGATCCAGTAGCAGTACACGGCAAACAACAGCATGTTCACACTAGCCAGCAAGCGGGCATCAAAACGGTGCATAATCCGGTGCATCACACTCGCCATCGGCTTAGCCAAAAATACCAGCGGCAATAATACGCTGCCTGCCAGAAACGAGGTATATCCGGCCACCACTTGCAAACGCACCAGCAGCACCGACAACAGGCCATACATCATCATGAAGCTCAAACTGAGCATGATGCTGCCGATTGCGAAATTGCGGCGGGCAAATAATCGCAAGTCGAGTAGCGGCGTGCGTTCAGCCAACTCCCAAACGATGAAGTAGGCCAACATCAGTAAGCCGGTAAGCGCCACCCCCATTAACCCGGTTGAGTTAAACCAGTCCGCATCCTGGCCCTGGTTAAGTACAGTCTGCAAACAAAACAACGCGGATGCCAGCAGCAAAAAGCCAACCTTATCAAAGGGCATTTTCCGTTGTTGGGATTGCCGATCAAACAGTAAAGCCCAAGCCAGCGCCGCAGCAAGCAACGGCAAAGGTATGTTCAAATAAAACAGCCAGCGCCAACCTAAATGGTCAGCGATCCAGCCACCAGCAGCAGGGCCTAGCGTGAACGGACTCAGCGCGGCAATGCTCCACAACGATACCGCAAAGGATTTGGTCGATTCGGGATACTCGCGCATCAGTAGGGTTTGCGACAGCGGAATAGTTAATCCACCGAAAAAGCCCTGTAGCGCTCTGCCGAATAAAAACCAGAACAAATCGCCGGTAACAGCGCACAGCAGCGAAGCCAGCGTCATTGCAATCATTGCCGCCAGGTACAGCCGAACTTCACCGACAGCAACGGCCAACCAGGAACTGATAGGCAGAGCTAAGGCTAGGCTAATGAAATAATAGGTCTGCATCCAACCGGCGTGACTGGGGCTGACGCCCAGATCGCCGGTGGCGTGCAGACTCACAGAAGCAAATGCGCCGGTATTGAACAACACCAGAATGTTACCTAGCAGCAAGCCGAAATTGAGGAAGAAAAACGGTATGCCGGTCAGCGTGCGCTGACCGTCCTGAGCATTATTAAGGCTGTCGTGGGTTAATGTGGCCCAAGCGGAACGGGCATTTTTATCGATTGACGTCATAGCGCTGAAATCGCCTTGGTATCGCAAAGATGGAATATTACTTTAGTCAAAAGCAAAGTCCATGCCAATACTAATAAAAGTCAATAAACCTCTATAATATTATAGGGTTGGAGGTTAGTAGGCTTAAAAGTAAATCGTCAAATTACTATATAATTACTAAATATCGTTAAATAACGAAATATAGTGACTTTATCTCATTTAAACCTTGTGCGACTTTGTTATCCCCAGTTTCAACATGCGTGATCGCAACGTATTCGGATTCATGTCCAGTATTGCCGCCGCCCCCTTGGCGCCGGAAATAACACCAGCAGTTTCTTCAAGGGTACGCAAGATATGCTCGCGCTCCACCATTTCCAATGTCTGTAAACCTCGAGGCTGAGCCTCGGCTTTGCCGCGAGACGGCAACAGTGGAGTGATCTCCAACAGCGGCCCCTGAGACAAAATCACCGCCCGTTCGATGACGTTCTGCAATTCACGGACATTACCAGGCCACCGATATCGCTTTAAATGTTCCAGACTGACAGGATCAATATCGTCGAAGCGCTTGCCGATCTTTTTGGCATATTTATCCAGAAAAAAACGTGCCAGCAATGGAATATCCGTCACCCGCTGTCGTAATGTCGGCACCTCAACAGGAAACACATTCAGCCGGTAATACAGATCGGAGCGAAATTTCCCTAAACCAATTTCTTCTGTCAAATTACGGTTGGTTGCCGCGATCAACCGCACATTGACTCGAATGGTGTCGCTACCCCCCACCCGTTCGAATTCCTGTTCCTGTAACACCCGTAACAGCTTGGCTTGCGCTGACAGCGACAATTCGCCTACCTCATCCAAAAACAGACTACCGCCATCGGCCAGCTCGAAGCGGCCTTTACGCTGCTGGGTAGCACCGGTGAAGGCGCCTTTTTCATGGCCGAACAATTCGCTCTCAATCAGCTCGGAGGGCAGTGCCGCACAATTAACCTTCACCAGAATTGAAGCACTACGGTCGCTGAAATCGTGTAGGGCACGAGCCAGTAATTCCTTGCCGGTACCGGTCTCGCCCAGCAGCAGCACCGGGGTATCAGTGCGGGCTACCATCCGCACTTGTTCCATGACAACTCTCATCAACTTAGAGCCGCTGATGAAATCTCCCGGATTGTGATCGTCGTTGACGACCTCTTGCAGATAGCCTTTTTCCTGTTGCAGCCGCTCCAGTTTTTGTTCGGCGAGGCGGCGGTCGTTCACATCGCGCAGAATCAGAGTATAGAATTTTTGGCTGTCGGCCTCAAATGGCGAAAAAGTAGCTTCGATCGGAAATTCCTCGCCGTCAGCACGCCGAGCGCTAAGACCTTCGGGAGCCCAGGTTTGGGTTTTGGCGCCCCTATTATCGAAAGCGATGAATTGTTTGAACAGTTTGTCGCAATGCGGCGCAATAAAACGTTCAACGGGCTGACCGATGGCAAAGTCGGGGGCGCAACGAAAAATTCTGGCTGCCGCCGCATTGAACAAGGTGACACAGTGTTGCTGATCTACGGTAACGATGGCATCCATCGCCGAACCCAGAATCGAGGAGATTCGTTGCTCGCTTTCTGTTAGAGCCTGCATCATCAGCCGCTGTTCGGTGCGGTCGCGCTGGGTTTCAACGATCGCCACCACCTCCCCCCGCTCATTGCTGATGATGCCTGCATCAATAACCAGATAAAGCTTGCGGCTGTCCGGCATTAGGCACCAATTCTCGGTATGATAAATATCGCTACAGGATGAGAAGGCGCTGGCTTGCTCATAGAGGTCGGCAACTTCACCTAGCGTATTGTCGAGCAGCAAATCTGCCAAACAGGGACGCTTTTCGGTATAAAATCCGCGCCAATGCTGATCGCTACCTATCATTTCCTGGGCTTTCAGACCGGTCAATTGCTCGCAGGCCTTGTTCCAGATCACTACCTGATGGCGGGCATTCAACACGAAAGCCGCTACGGGCATATGCTGTAATAAATGCTCGGCAGATATATTTTGGGTCAGGGTGTTTATTTTCATATTAAATTTACTGCTCAGGTCGTTGCGCGAAATACAGCGCCAGATTGTCGGCGTGGACAAACAGGATCAATGCAGTTGCTGCAGCTCCAGTCGGTGTAACTTCGGTGCCAGTTTTGCGGTGACAGCAACCACTGTCAGGGTCATTACGCCTCCAAAAACAACCGACGGCACCAGCCCCATCAAGCGCGCCGCAATACCTGACTCAAAAGCGCCCAGTTCGTTAGATGAGCCGATAAAAATGCCGTTGATTGCAGCAACCCGGCCCCGCATGGCATCGGGTGTTGCCAGTTGCAGAATGGTCGTGCGCATCACCACCGATACGCCATCGCAGACACCCGAGAATATCAGCAGTAGCCCGGCAATCCAGAAATTGACCGATAATGCAAAGCCTATCATACATAAGCCGAAACCTGCTACGGCTCCCAGCAGCCAGCGTCCGGCATGCAGATTGATCGGATAGCGGCTAAGGATGAGTCCGGTCATCACCGCGCCGATTGCCGGGGCGGCACGCAGAATACCGAGCCCTTCAGGGCCGTAATGGAAAACATCGTTAATGAACGCAGGCAGCATGGAAACTGCGCCCCCAAACAGCACGGCGAACATATCCAGCGACTGTGCGCCTAAAATGATCTGGTTGCTAAAGACGAAGCGCAGCCCTTCGCCGATACTGGTGAAGATAGGTGCGCTTGCCGCCGGGGGCGGCTCTTCGACACGAAGTGACAGCAATGCCATTGCAGCGACCAAGCACAGGCATGCTGCAACGCCATAGGCGGCGGTCTTGCCGGCCCAGCCGACCAGGAGGCCACCTATTGCAGGCCCAACCACAAGTCCGAACTGGAATACGGCGCTGCCGATTCCTGAGGCACGGGCATATTGATCACGCGGCAAGATCAGCGCGAACATGGCGCTATAGGACGGGGCGATAAACGCGCGAGCTACCCCGGTAAAAGCGATAGAACCATAGATCCATAACGCCGGATTTCCGTTTAACCGGCCTGCAGACAGCACAACCAGGGTTAGCGCAGTGAGAAACAGCATCAGGCAAGCAAGCACACCGAATAGACGTCGAGAATGGTGATCTATCGCATAGCCTGCAAACAGCGCACAACAAAAATAGGGGATAACCTCGGCCAGCCCGATCAAACCCAGAGCCAAGGTATCATGGGTCAGTTCGTAAATATGCCAACCGACCACAATCGCCATTATTTGGTAAGCAAGAACGATTAGATCGCGGAACGATAACAGTTTAAAAAAAGGCGTGGGTTTGATAAAAAATGGCATGACTGTCCGATAATTAAAAGCGATGTACCGGCTCTGAATAGAGCAGGAAGGCCAAGAGCGGCTAAGGAACAAGTACAACACACTTAGCCCATGTTTAACACATACAAATAAACCTTCTATATAATCATGTGCTTACGAAATAAAAATACCTCAAGTGGCACTACACTTAGAAAAATAGCGCCTCTACTCAGTTTTTTATGTCATTTTCTTTTCTTTGAGGCGGCCGAAGCGTTGTCAAAGTTTATCAGGGCGTTTTTCGGTGCGCGGACGTTGCAGGCCATCAGCCAAGTTGTTGAGTGCGGTTTCAAAACGGGTACTGAAAGTGCGCGTCATGGCTTGTTCTTTTTGACCGCGTGCCTCTGAATAGCATTACAGGCGGACTTCTTTGTTGTCTTCGGACAAAACTTTCTGACAATGCACGGTGTCGCCGGAGGCGGTGGTCAGTCCAACCGCCTGTTCAGGGTCAAACTGCCGACTGCGTTCGCGACTGACCACCAGATAACGGTAGCCACCAGCGATCAGCCAATCGATATTAGCCTAGGTGGCAATACCGGCATCCATCACCACTAAAGCGCCTTTCGGCGCATTCAGACCTTTGAGCATAACTTCCAAGGTGCCCGCCTCGGCAACATTGCCGACAAAGGTTTGTGAGCTACGCACAAAACCACTGCCATCCAGAACCAGTCCTAGTGTTACCAGTGGGCAATCCTTATGTTTTTCTTTTGAACGTCCGCGCTTGGCTTTGCCATTAGTGGTCGCCTCGCCTTCAAAATAAGTATTGGTCAAGTCGTATAGCGTAACTGTCGTGGAAAACCCGAACAGGTCGCTAACACGCTCGAATAAGCGTTGCTCAATGACCGTATGATGTTTCCATAATACATCGGAAGCCCGGTAAAGGCTCATCAGCGGCATGGTCTCGTAGTCAACATCCGGTAACTCGCCCAAACCACTTTTTGTGCCTAACCAGCCGTACGCGGCCAGTTCCGGCGCTGCCATGCGAGCAATGATTGAGCCGACGATTGCTGTAATCTGCGTAGCGTTGATTCCCAGGACACTCAGTAACGCCATAAAACCCAGTTGCTGCATGGACCATAGCCCGACTTGCTCCACCGCAACAGACCGTGGCCGCGTTAATTCCAGCGAGTTGACATCCACGCTTTGAATATCGACAGGCGCCGCTTCAGGCTTGCTCGCATCGGTGCTGACATAAGCATAGGGTTATGACTATTCCTTAGACATTGTTAAGGAATCGATGCCTAATACAGCTTACTACTGCCATCCAGTTCACCGGTCTCGCTATATAACAACGGATTGCCGTCATTAAGTCTGGCTGCCGCAATAACCTTGCAAATAGCGATTTTATGGTCGCCCGCATCGGCGTAATGGCTGACCTGACAATCAAAATAAGCCAGACT
>PMJA01000136.1:256-8894 GCA_003158415.1 Methylobacter sp. | reverse complement strand
GATCGGGTCTATGGCCGGATTGGTGACTTGGGCGAAGCCTTGCTTAAAATAATCGTAGAGCATGCGCGGACGTTGCGATAACACCGCCAATGCCGCATCTATGCCCATAGAGCTGATGGCTTCCTGCCCGGTTTGCGCCATTGGTTTTAAGATAAATTCTATATCTTCCCGCGTGTAGCCGAACGCTTGCTGCCTGTCCAGCAGGGTGTTTGCATCCGGTGCCATCGCTGAAACTTCGGACGGAAGTTTGGATAGCAAAATTTGAGTCTTGTCCAGCCACTCGGCGTAAGGAGAGCGGCTGGACAAATCCGCTTTCAATTCAGCGTCATCAATAATGCGTCCTTGCACGGTGTCNNGGCGATGGCGGCGGGGCCGTCCCAAGGTTCCATCAGGGCGGCGTTATACTCGTAAAACGCCCGCAATTTTTCATCCATCAACACGTTGCCGGCCCAGGCTTCGGGGATCAGCAACATCATGGCGTGGGCCAGCGTATAGCCGCCTGCCACCAGCAATTCCACGGCGTTATCGAAGCAGGCCGAATCCGATTGCCCTTCGGCGATTAACGGCCACAACTTGTGTACATCTTCGCCCAGGACTTTGGAGGCTATGGAATGGCGACGCGCCGCCATTCCGTTGACATTGCCGCGCAAGGTGTTGATTTCACCGTTATGGGCGATCATGCGGAAGGGGTGGGCTCTATCCCAGGTTGGGAAAGTGTTGGTGGAGAAACGCTGATGCACCAGCGCCAAAGCACTGTCCATACGTTCGTCGAGCAGATCCGGGTAAAACGCCCCGACCTGGGTCGCCAGCAACATGCCTTTGTAAACCAACGTCCGCGTCGATAACGAGGGTACATAAAAAGAGTGGCCATGATCCAGGTTCAAATCGCGGACGGCATTTTCAACTTGTTTGCGGATGACAAACAGCTTACGCTCGAAAGCATCCTGATCGGCGCAATCATCGCCGCGTCCGATAAAAACCTGCCGGATTAACGGCTCGACCTGTTTTGCCGTTTCCCCCAGGTCTTGATTATTAACGGGCACATCTCGCCAACCTAGCAGTACGGCTTTTTCTGCGGCAATAATGTCGGTGAGCAGGGTTTCGCAGATGGCGCGATTAGCGGCGTCGGCGGGTAAAAACACCATACCTGCCGCATAGTGGCCCTCTGCGGGCAGTGATAAGCCTTGCCCGGCGCATTCCGCGCGCAAAAAAGCATCGGGCATTTGAATCAAAATTCCCGCGCCGTCTCCAGCGTAGGGGTCAGCACCAACTGCACCGCGATGGGCTAGGTTTTTAAGCAGATCTAAACCCTGACTTACAATCGCATGGCTTTTATGGCCCTTTATATGAACGATGAAACCTACGCCGCACGCATCATGTTCATGGCGCGGATCATATAAACCTTGTCTGGTTGGTAGCGTACTTTGACTCATGGTCACCTCTTAAAAGAATATTACAAAAGGGTTCAGCGTCCCTTTACAAACCCTCGTCTTGCCCCCGTATTGAGGCCTGCATTAGAAGGCACAACGGGGCAAAACCGGTAAATTATACGAACGGCAGGCAAAACTGTCACGCAGTCTTTTATATCATCGGCTAAGCACTTGTAAGTAATCATAAATTTTTTAATCGAAAAGCCGGTAACGGGTATAAAAAAGGGATACATAAAAATCAAATTGAATAACATGCAACTTTCAGCCTGCTTAACAGTCTTTCAGGTAGTTGCCATATCCTGCTGTAAAATAGTTGGAAATAGCTGTCAGCCCCCAATCACTTAATAACCCCAGTTGCTTTTATTACCTTATAAACCTAAGGTAATATGTGCCTCTGTAAAAGATCTTAGAGCCACCCGTTTATGAATATAATATATTGGCTTAGAAGCTTGTTGTTGTGTAGCCTGAGCTTTCTTTCCTGCCCTGTTTTTAGCGCCCCCCTGGATCAGCAAAGACAGGATTTTTTGCTGGCGGAAAAACTGCTTGAACAAGGCAATGAGCAGGCATTTTTAACATTAAGTTCCACATTAACAGATTATCCTCTATATCCCTATTTACAGTACCAGTGGTTAAAAAATAATTTATCGCAAACCGATAAAGTTCTGGGCTTTTTGTCGGATTATAATGATACCCGCTATGCCGATTTGTTGCGCTCTAAATGGCTAGTCTATCTCGGCGATAATGAACGGTGGGGCGAATTTATCCGCTATTATCAAGCCGACGAGGATACCGCTCTGGAATGCCGGTTTTTTTGGGCCAATTATAAGTTGGGCAATCAACAGCTCGCATTGAATGAGGCAAAACGTTTATGGGCCATAGGCAGTACGCTGCCTAAAGAATGTGGCGGTCTGCTGTCGGCATTGGCGCTATCGCCTGATCTCACGCAGGATTTGATTTGGCAACGCTTTGAATCAGCGTTAAAATAAGATTATAAAACATTGGCAAGCACTGTGCAGCAATTGCTGGACAAGTCAGGTCAGGCGTTGGCAGAAGTTTGGTTGCAGGTTCATAAAAAACCGGAATTAATCCTGGACAGTCAGTTTTTGAACGGCAATGAACGGCAGGGCCGTATTTTTGCGCACGGCGTCGATAGAATGGCCAAGTCGGATCTGGATTTTGCAATTACGGTTTGGGACAGCAAAAAACAGACCCTCGTTATAGACGGGCAGACGGTCGGGCAACTTGAGCGAACGCTCGCGCTCGCGCTGGCCCATGCGCGGGATGACCGGGCATACAATCGGCTGAACCAGTTGCTTGCCGCTGACGCAGACGTCAGGGAATGGAAGGTCAGATCCGCCTTGCTCGAACAAAATTGGCCGCATGTGGCCCAGGCTCTGGCCGGTTTAACCATTGAGGAGCAACAACAGCCGCAATGGCAATACTGGCAGGCTCGTGCATTGATTGAAACCGGCGATGCGCCGCAGGGGCAGTCCATTTACAACCGGTTGTCGGAAGACCGGAGTTTTTACGGTTTCATGGCCGCAGATGCTGTTATGAAGCCCTACAGCCTTATAGATAAACCGGTTTTGTTGGCCGATAATGCACTGGCAACATTGACTCAGAAAGCTGATTTTAAAGTCGTTCAAGAGCTTGCCTTCTTGAATCGCGATGCCGAGGCCAAACGGCAGTGGTGGTTTGCCGTCAACAAATTATCCAAAGAACAACAGATGATTGCCGCTAAATTAGCCCAACAATGGCAATGGGATCAGGTGGCCATCATGACCCTGGTTAAAACCGATTATTGGGATGATTTGGCCTTGCGATTTCCGGTCACTTATTTAAGTCAGGTTCAAAGCAATGCGGGTAGGCAGGAACTTGATCCTGCCATCATTTTCGGTCTGATGCGCCAGGAAAGCATGCTGGATCAGAATGCAATGTCAGCGGTAGGCGCGCGAGGACTCATGCAAATCATGCCGGAAACGGGGCAACAGATAGCCCGTAAGCTTAATGAACCCTGGCAGGCTGAAAACAGCCTGTTTAACCCGGATGTCAATATCAAGTACGGCGCTTTTTACTATAAACAATTGTTGACCCGGTTTGATGGGCATTTTGCGCTGGCAATGGCGGCCTACAATGCGGGGCCAAACCGGGTCAGTAAATGGTTGCCCAATGACAAGTCTGTACCCGCCGACATCTGGATAGAAACTATTCCGTATAAAGAAACCAGGAAATATGTAACGTCTGTGCTGTCTTACGCCATCATTTACCAGCAACGGATACAAAGAAACGGGTTGAAAATGACCCGATTGCTGTTTGATGTGCCTCCCCGCTAAAAATTGAGCTGATTTTTTTCAGTGTCTGTTAGATAATATAGGTCTACATGATAAGAATAATTACAAAGGTACATGAAAAGTATGGAGAAGCAGCATAGTTTTACGCGCGAAGAACTATTGAAGTCCGGTAGGGGGGAGTTATACGGACCTAAAAATGCGCAATTACCCTTACCCAATATGCTGATGATGGATCGTATTACCCTCATAACGGATGAAGGCGGCACATACGGCAAGGGCGAAATCATCGCTGAGCTGGATATTAATCCAGATTTATGGTTTTTTGCCTGTCATTTCCAGGGTGATCCGGTGATGCCGGGCTGTTTAGGATTAGACGCCATGTGGCAGCTGGTGGGTTTTTATTTATGCTGGATGGGTGGGCCAGGAAAAGGACGTGCTTTAGGTGTGGGGGAAGTGAAATTTACAGGGCAAGTACTGCCCACAGCCAAAAAAGTAACATACAAAATTAATTTGAAAAGACTGATTATGCGTAGACTGGTTATGGGTATAGCTGATGCCACTATGGACGTAGATGGCAAGGTCATCTATGAAGCTACCGATCTGCGGGTTGGTTTATTCACTTCTACAGAAGATTTCTAGGATCAAACGTAAAATGAAAAGAGTCGTAGTTACCGGTTTAGGCATCGTTTCCAGCATAGGAAATAACCGGAATGAAGTTGTCGATTCCCTAAAACAAGGTCGTTCAGGAATCACTTTTGCACCCGTTTACGAAGAAATGGGCTTCCGCAGTCAGGTGCATGGCGCTATTAACATAGACCTGGATGCATTCATAGACCGTAAAATAAAACGTTTTATGGGTGACGGCGCTGCGTTTAACTATATCGCAATGCAGCAGGCCATAGATGATTCTGGCCTGGAAGACGCTGACATATCCAATTTTAGAACCGGACTGGTAATGGGTTCCGGCGGGCCTTCAACCTCGAATATTGTTGAGGCGGCTGATATTTTACGGACTAAGGGCATTAAAAAAGTCGGCCCGTACATGGTGCCCAGAGCCATGTCCAGCACCAATACGGCTTGCCTGGCGACGCCGTTTAAAATCAAAGGCGTCAATTACTCCATTACCTCGGCTTGCGCCACCAGTGCGCATTGTATCGGCCATGCCATGGAACTGATCCAAATGGGCAAGCAGGATGTGGTGTTTGCCGGCGGCGGCGAAGAAGAGCATTGGTCTATGTCGGTGTTGTTCGATGCGATGGGCGCCATGTCATCCAAATACAATGACACCCCGGAGACAGCTTCCAGGCCTTATGATCAAACCCGCGACGGTTTTGTTATTTCCGGCGGCGGCGGCGTGTTGGTTATTGAAGAACTGGAACATGCCAAAGCGCGCGGCGCAAAAATCTATGCCGAACTGACCGGTTACGGCGCAACCTCCGACGGTTATGACATGGTGCAACCGTCAGGCGAAGGCGCTGTGCGTTGTATGCAGCAAGCGATGGCTACCGTGGACGGCAATATTGATTATATCAATGCGCATGGCACCAGTACGCCGGTAGGCGACACCAGGGAGCTAGAAGCCTTGCGTGCTGTATTTGGCGACGTAAACCTGCCCTGGGTCAGCTCCACTAAATCGCTGACTGGTCATGCTTTAGGCGCTGCCGGAGTTAATGAGGCGATTTATTCGCTATTGATGATGGAAGAAAAATTCCTCAGCGCTTCAGCCAACATTACCCAGCTTGATCCGGGCGCCGAGGGCATGCCGATAGTCCGCGAACGGCAAGATAACGTAACTTTAAACACCATTATGTCAAACAGCTTCGGTTTTGGCGGCACTAACGCCACGTTGATTTTTCAGCGTTATAACGGTTAGTCATTGCAATTTATGTCGGGTTACGTTGCCATGGCTTCCACTTAAGGCGGGATAGATAACATCATGTTATCTGTAAGTGTCCCACTTTAAATTGGAAGCCCGTTGCCGTTAACCCGACCTACGCCACTCTTGTCGGGGTTCCAGACGTTACTCCGATTTCCTTTTTCTCCGACATCATTCAATATACTCTGACCATGTCAGATCCTAAGCAAAAAGCCAAAATTCAATTTAACAAATTACAAAAACGTTTACGGCACAGTGTCGGTGATGCGATTGCCGACTATAATATGATTGAGGACGGCGATAAGGTCATGGTGTGTTTATCCGGGGGTAAAGATTCCTTTACCCTACTGGATGTTCTGATGAATTTACAGAAAACCGCGCCGGTCACTTTTGAGTTGATAGCGGTTAATCTGGATCAAAAGCAACCCGGATTTCCCGAACATGTTTTACCCGCCTATCTCGAATCCTTGGGCGTGCCTTACCATATCATCGAAAAAGATACTTACAGCGTCGTAAAGCGCGTTATCCCCGAAGGCAATACCACTTGCGGGCTGTGTTCGCGTTTGCGGCGCGGCACGTTATACGGCTATGCCGAAGCCAATGGCATCACTAAAATTGCCTTGGGCCATCATCGTGACGATATACTTGAAACATTTTTCCTGAATATTTTTTATGGC
The DNA here is from genome assembly GCA_003158415.1 of Methylobacter sp. GTDB lineage: Bacteria > Pseudomonadota > Gammaproteobacteria > Methylococcales > Methylomonadaceae > Methylobacter_C. Next base: position 2,620 of record PMJA01000136.1, on the reverse strand, counting down.
GGCAAACTCAAAGCCATGCCGCCCAAGCTGCTGAGCGACGACAAAAAGAATATTGTCATCAGGCCGCTAGCGTATATGCGGGAGAAAGACATAGAGCGTTACGCCGCATTCAGGGATTACCCTATCATCCCCTGTAACCTTTGCGGCTCCCAGGCAAACCTGCAAAGACAGGCGATGAAGGTCATGTTAAAAAGCTGGGACAAGCAGTTTCCCGGCCGCCTGGAAACCATTTTTACCAGCCTGCAAAATGTCGCGCCGTCACAACTGGCCGATAGGCAGATATTTGATTTTGTGGGGCTGATGCGCAGCCAGCAAGCCGAAGACCAGACAGTTTCATTGGATGCGGGTTTGGATGTGTTGGCCTTGTAGGCTAGGCAGCTTCTGCGTATTAACTCAAAATAAAAAACACCACGAAGACACGAAGGACACGAAGAAAAAGATTGTAGGGCGGATAAGTGCAACGTATACACCAAAGCGCTAACGGTATAAATACGCCGCATCTAACTTCTAAGTTATACTCGACACGGGGGCGTATTGCGGCTTTTATCTCCCTCTCCCTTCGGGAGAGGGTTGGGGTGAGGGGGTTAAAAAGCGCAAATTGCGACCGTTCATAGTATATCTGGGATAGTTTTCCAGTCTATGTTATATATACTTCGTGTCCTTCGTGGTCGATTAATCAATTACTTTCCTCTCTCCGGCTACTTAATAACGACTACCGTAATCTTTTTATGACACCCATACAATATATAAACACCCCTGAGCAGCTGAGTGTGCTGTGCGGGCAGATCAGGAAAGAATCCTGGCTGGCGCTGGATACCGAATTTTTGCGCGAAAAAACGTATTACCCGATATTTTGCCTGTTGCAAATAGCGACGCCCGAATGGGTGGCCTGTATTGATCCTATCGCCTTACCCAAACTGGATGAACTTTTTGAGGCGCTGGAAAATCCGGCTATCGTTAAAGTCTTTCACTCCTGCCGCCAGGATTTGGAGATTTTTTATCAGGCAACCGGCAAGCTGCCCGGCCCCATTTTCGACACCCAAATCGCCGCGCCTTTGCTGGGTTTCCAGGATAATCCCGGTTATGCCATGCTGGTCTCCAGCCTGTTAAGCGTCAACTTAAACAAAGCCCACACACGGGCGGATTGGAGCAAACGGCCATTAACCGAAGCGCAAATTGAATATGCCGCCGATGACGTGATTTATTTATGTCAGGTTTATCAAATCATGCTGCAAAAACTGACAGAGCTGGGGCGGATCGATTGGCTAAAACATGATTTCGCCGAACTGACCAATCCTGCTCACTATGCGGTTGCACCAGAAAAAGCCTGGTTTAAAATTAAAGGCAAAAATAAGCTCACCGGAAAGCAGTTGTCCATCATCCAGACGCTGGCGGAATGGCGCGAAAAAACCGCGCAAGCCGAAGACCGCCCAAAAAGCTGGCTGTTGCGCGATGAACTGCTGTTCGATCTTGCCAAGCTGCAACCTGAAACCGTCGGGGACTTGGCCCAAGTGCGCGGCATTAATGAGCGCGCCGTCAGCCGTTACGGCAAGGAATTGTGCCAACTCATCACAGCCGCTAAAAACCGCCCCCCGCTACCCTTAAACGAAAAAGACCGGCCCGCTAAAAAAACCCAGCAACAGGAAGCCATCCTGGATATTTTAACGGCCCTGGTGCGCATACGCGCCGAAGAAAACGCGTTAAATCCAACGATACTCGCGACCCGTAAAGATTTGGAAGTGCTGATGTACAACGACGACGAGGAATGCCCGTTACTGCACGGCTGGCGTTATACCATGGCCGGCAGGGAATTGGTCGGTTTGTTAAAAGGCCAATTGGTGCTGGGGATAGAATCGGAAAGATTGGCGATTATTGAAACAAAATCGTTGGCTTCGGATGCCTCGCTTTAGTTTTTTGAAATTGGAAGCTACGCATGTTCAAAGCACGCTTTGAACTATACAAAAAACAGCATTCCAATAGGTAGGGTGGGCAGACAGTTTTGCCCACCACACTCATCACCGCATGGTTTCCCGTGGGCACGAGCAGCATGTGCCCACCCTACCCGCCTTCGTTACATCAAGGCTACTTGCTGGCAACGCATTTATCGAATAAGCAAAATAGAAACGCCAATATCCAACTGTTGCCATATAACTCGTTATCCAAATCATCAACACGGATATTTTTGGCGATGGCTTTTTGAATAACCTCTGTCCAATTGACCGTTGATATAACCGCCTTATTAAAAAGAGCGGCTTCGACCTTATCCGCCCCTTGCTCATTATGTAGCATAGCCAATAAAGCCGAGGCGTCTAAAACTACAGTCATTACGATTCCTTCCCGGCTTCAAAACGACGCTCTGCAATT
>PMJA01000136.1:0-197 GCA_003158415.1 Methylobacter sp. | reverse complement strand
TCGATTAATGTTTGCATGGAATTATCCTGATTAAAGTTATCAAGCATCAGTCTTCGATTAAAGCCTGTTTGACCCGGTTTTTACGTTCTGCGCAACTTCTACAGCCAGCATTAAATTCTGGGCATTAGCCAGTGAGCGGGTAAGATATTCAGTTTCTTGCCAGGCATTGAAATCTTCGCAGCGAGTCGCTATTTTTG
>PMJA01000392.1 GCA_003158415.1 Methylobacter sp. | reverse complement strand
ATTGGGAATTGCTGCTATTTTTGCCCCTATGGACAGTTCAGCTCTGGCTCCCGGTGTTGTAGTGGTAAAATCCTACCGGAAAACCGTGCAACATCTTGATGGCGGCATTGTTGCCAAAATACTGACTAAAGATGGCGCTATCGTAAAAGAAGGCCAGCCCTTGCTGATACTGGACGATGCGCAAATCAAAGCCCAGCTGGAAATAGCGCGTGGTCAAAATATCACCCTTGCCGCTCAGGTAGCGCGGTTGCGTGCCGAAAGAGATCAGCTTAAAAAAATTGACTATCCTGAAATACTCAATGATACCTCCGATCCCAGAGCCACAGAGGCTAAAGTGGCTGAAAATAATGTCTTCAACTCACATAAAATCTCACATGAAGGCGAGATAGCGGTACTCAATCAGCGTATCAGCCAAATTTCCAGCAAAATTCACGGTTTGCAAGGGCAGATAGATAGCAAAAAACAGCTAGTCGCCTCCTACTTAGAAGAAATTCACGATCTAAAAGAACTGTTAGCCGAAGGCTTTGCAGACAAACAACGCTTACGCGAACTGGAGCGCAATCATGCTATGCAAACCGGCGAAATCGCCCAACTGAACGCGGAAATCGCCACCAACCAAATGCTGATCAGCGAAACGCGTTTGCAAATTTTACAAGTACAAAAGCAGTTTCAAGAAGAAGTGGCCGGGAAACTTAGCGAAGCGCAAGCCCTGTTGAATGATGCCAACGAACGGGTTGCCGCCACCAAAGACAAGCTTGAGCGGGTAGTCATCAAGGCTCCGGCCAGCGGCATGGTGCTTGGGCTGGAGGCACATACCGAAAATGGCGTTATTACGCCGGGCCACCCGATCCTTGACATAGTTCCCCAGGATGCCGAACTAGTGATAGAGGCTCGTGTGTCACCTATGGATATTGATCGGGTTATCGTTGGCCTACAGGCTGAAGTTCGCTTTAGCGCCTTCAAACAGTCGAAAACACCCAAAATGGACGGCAAGGTGATCAATATTTCTCCCGACCGCTTTATCGATGAAAAAACCGGCGAAGGCTATTATCTGGCCCGAGTCGAACTCACCCCTGGAAGTCAAAAAAAACTGGGGGATTTGCAATTATTGCCCGGCATGCCGGCAGAAGTTTTGATTAACACTGGTGAAAGAACGCTGTTTCAATATCTGGCTCAACCCGCCACCAACTTCTTTGCGCGCTCATTCATAGAAGACTAATTGATATGACTATATTCAAATATTGGCTTGTATTTATTATTTTTGCATGCGCCCAAACAGCAGTAGCCGAGGATCTACTCGCCATTTACGAGCAGGCGCTGGAAGCCGATCCGAAATCAAGAAGCGCCGATATTAAAGTCGAAATCGGTTCCGCACAAAAAGGCCAAGCCCTAGGTCAAATGTTGCCGCAAGTTAATCTTACCGGCAACTGGTCGCAAAACAGGTCAACTGTTACCGCGCCTACTCTGGCGAATCCAGTAACTCATGATACGATCACCAATTATCCCGGCACCCGCTACTACCTTTCGCTCAGTCAAACCCTGATCGATTTTGGCAAGTTTTGGGCGTGGCGGCAGGCGACCCAAGTGGAAGACCAATACGCCACCGAAGCCATCGAAGCCCACAACCAATTGATGTTTGACGTGGTGGATCGCTATTTCAGCGAACTGGAAGCAGAAGACGAACTTAACTTTGCCAAAACCGAAAAACAGGCAACTCAAAAACAGCTGGAACAAGTCCAAAAACAATATGCCAAGCAATTATTAAAAGTGACCGATCTCTATGCGATAGAAGCGCGGCTGGATCAACTCATTGCCACCGAAATTTTAGCAGAAAGCAAACGCGTCACCGCCCAAGACAGCCTTAGAGAATTAACAGGCGTTAGCCCTGCCGCACTCAGTAAGCTTCGAGATGCTGTTGACTATCAAGAAATCCAAGGTGATCTTCAACAATGGATTGAAATGGCTCAAAGTCAGAATCCGTCTATTTCGGCAAAACAAAAAGCCATACAAGCTGCTGAAGTTAACGTGAACACCCAAAAAGCAAAATATTTGCCCGTCGCCGATTTGCAGCTTAACTACTACAACACCAACACCGGCTATCAGAGCACCCAATCGCCACCTTATCAAGTCCAAACAGTGGCTATCAACGTCAACGTACCCTTGTTTTCAGGCGGTACCACCACCCACCAAGTATCTGAAGCCCGGCATCGTTTGCAACTTAGCAAGAACGACAACGATTCCACAATGCGAGCTATCACCAAAGAAACCAGCGATGCTTTTCTTAGCGCCAATGCCGCTGCACGTAGCATTAAAGCCTCACGCAAAGCGCTGGACTCCGCCAGCAAATCACGGGAAGCCATGGGGCGCGGCTACCAGTTTGGCGTCGTGACCATCAGCGATGTTATTAAGTCGCAACAGGATGAATTTTCAGCTAAAAAAGATTTTGCACAAGCCAAATACAATTACATTAAAAACCGCGTTCGCTTTATGCACGCCATTGGCTCAATCAGTGAGGAAAATTTGCACGAAGTCAATAATTGGCTGGAAAAACCCTAAAGTCACTAAAAATCCGCTTCCTTTTATACTCAACATGGGTACGGATTACGGCTTTTATCGCCCTCTCCTGCTGGAGAGGGTTGGGGTGAGGAGTTTTAAAAAAAAGCAAATCGTGACCGCTCGCAGGATAAATACTACGGGAGTGGATTTTGCTGGTATGATATGCTCGTTGACAGCGGAGGGATAATATTAGCTATCGTCTTGTATCAAATCATTAACTAAAATCATTCACCGTGATAGAGACTTACACAGCCATCTATCCCCAAATTATAGAAATACAAGGCGATAACTCAGCCGTGTTCCAGGATGTCGATTGATGGGCAACATACTAAAATCCTTATGGACCTATCGGGGATTTATCTTCGGTAGCGTCAAGCGTGAATTCCAATCCAAGTATCGCAATTCTCTGCTGGGGGCCGCGTGGACAGTCCTAAATCCACTCGCCATGATCATCGTCTATACCGTGATCTTCTCTCAAATCATGCGCGCCAAGCTACCAGGCATTGATAGCTCCTTTGCCTACAGTATCTACCTCTGCGCTGGCACGTTGACATGGGGATTGTTTGCAGAAATCGTATCTTGTGCACAGAATACTTTTCTTGAACATGCCAATCTGCTCAAGAAACTGAGCTTTCCAAGGCTTTGTTTGCCCGTCATTGTGGTCGCCAATGCACTGTTGAATTTTTTCATTATATTTGGCCTGTTCAGCATTTTCCTTCTCATTTCTGGCAACTTCCCAGGTCTGGTTTATTTGGCGTTGTTTCCTGTTGTTTTCATCATGGTGACTTTTGCCATCGGCTTAGGCATCAGTTTGGGAGTGCTTAATGTATTTTTCCGTGATGTCGGTCAATTTTTTGGCATCGTCATTCAGTTCTGGTTTTGGCTCACCCCTATCGTTTATCCCATCAGTATCTTGCCTGAATCCGTGCGCCCCCTGATGAGCTATAACCCTATGGTTGTCCTTATATCAGCCTGTCAAGAAATACTCATGAGCGGACAATGGCCGATATGGCAAAATCTGCTACCAGTGACTATTATTGCTTTTGCTCTCTGCGTTTTCGGCATGCGTCTTTTTCGTAAACATGTTGACGAAATGGTCGATGAACTATAATCCAGCTCAATAACCAGCCATTTATTGCTACTTTTCTACATAAACCGATTTCGGCAATGTTCAACTGACATGAAAACACACTAAACATGGGCACTATCACCATTACACAATTAGGCAAAGCTTACAAACAATATCCCACGCGCTGGTCGCGTCTGCTGGAATGGCTGTCGCCTGTTAACACCCCCCGCCATCAGCTCAAATGGGTCTTACAGGACATCAACTTTAAAGTTAATCCCGGTGAAGCCGTAGGCATCATCGGCATTAATGGCGCTGGCAAGAGCACCCTGCTCAAAATGATCACCGGCACGACCCCGCCCACCACTGGCAGC
>PMJA01000282.1:285-5837 GCA_003158415.1 Methylobacter sp. | reverse complement strand
GGTCGCCCGCGCCGCCAGTTCATGCGCGGCGCGATGAATATTGGAATTCTCGTGCTCATAGAAGTACGAAACCCTATCTATCACCACTTGTGGCTTCTGGGTAGTCGCCGCATTATCCAGCCACGCTAACGGATAACCGTTGACGCGTTCTTTTAGTATCGGAAAATCTCGGCGCACCGCGTGGACATCAAAAGGCGGATGAGCGGAACCCAAAGCCGGCGCATTAAATCCGCCGTTTTTCAATTCATCAAGAAAATAAAATGATGAACCCGACCCTGTGCTTGCCGGAATACCTCCGGAAGAAGGCGCAGAAAACGCAGCGAAAAGCTTTTGCAACTCAGCTTCGCCCGGCAGACCATAGATCTCGGGTGAAAGACCGGCTATCAGCGATGCATCCAGGTTAGCCAGGGAACCCGTCAAACCTTGAGGGGCCGTCGAAGTTGGAATGCCGGGAACCGAAGTGCCTGCAGCGGATGATTTGTCAACACCTGCCAGCGGCTCACCAATCAATTCTTGTGATACCACCGGAGAAGGAATTGCAGGCGCTGTACTGGTATCAATACTTCCGGGAATATTGCTTCCTGAAGGCGTGTGCGAAACCAGTAACTTTTGCAATTCAGCTTCGTCGGGCAATCCAAAGTCGTGCGGGAATATACCCGCCAGCACAGCCTGATCCTGACCAGCCAAAGGCGCTGTAGCTGAAGACGGGTTGCCAAAAACCGGCCCCGTCTCAAGACTGTCCGGGACGCTCTCGAAAGAGGGCTGACGCGATGCGAAAAACTGCCGCAACTCCGCATCCCCTGGCAAACTAGAATCTTTCGGTGAAATACCGCTTACCCCCGATTTATCAAGGCCAGCCAAAGGTGAAGTCAATCCACCCGGCACTGCCGAAGAGGCAAAGCTTCCGCTCCTGCTCACGCCCTCGCCTACATCCCTATAGGCGATGCCAAGTCTTGACCCATCACAAGGCAACGCTGAAAATAGCTCATTGGCAAGTTTGGTCAGATGATCTATATCGGGCAGCGATGCCGTGCCTAAGCTTTCCGCAAAACCTTGTTGCACCAGATTGGATTGATCAAATTCACTTGTATTCATGATACTTGCCCACTTCGACATTCTCGAGCACCCCGAGCGCATCATCAGTCAGCACCGCCAGCGAGCAATACAGCGAGATGAGATAAGAGGCAATCGCTTTGTGATTGATGCCCATAAAACGGACTGAAAGACCCATGCTCAGTTCGCCGGTCAGGTTAGGTTGATATAAACCTACCACCCCTTGACGGCTTTCGCCGGTGCGCAACAGCAAGATATTGCTTTTGCCTTTAACTACTTTAAGCTTATCAGACGGAATGATAGGCAGTCCGCGCCAAGTCAAAAATTGCGAACCGAACAGCGTAACGATAGCAGGCGGTACGCCGCGACGGGTGCATTCACGACCGAATGCGGCTATCGCTTGCGGATGAGCCAGGAAAAACGCAGGTTCTTTCCAAACGCGGGCAATAAGTTCATCCAGATCATCAGGCGTAGGCGCGCCGGTACGCGTTTGCACCCGTTGTGCAGGCGCTACGTTATTAAGCAAGCCATATTCGGCATTGTTAATCAGCTCGCTTTCCTGACGTTCTTTGATGGTTTCGATAGTCAAACGCAGCTGTTCATGGATTTGGTTGTGCGGGCTGCTGTACAAATCGGAGATACGAGTATGCACGTCGAGTACGGTGTTAACCGCATTCAAACGGTATTCACGGCCCCATTCTTCGTAATCGACGAAGGTTTGCGGCAGTATTTTTTCATCAAGGCTGGAACAATCAACAAAGAGTTCATTTTCATTCTTGACCTTGTTGACCCGGTAAATACCAGCTTCCAGTGGTTTCCATTGTAATAAATGCACCAACCACCGGGGAGTGATGGTTGACAGCATAGGTACTGTTTTGGTGGCATTCGCCAAGGTACGCGCGGCGACATCGCCTAATGCGGTATGGGCTTGGCCTTCATGTATATCGGTCATGACTTTTTCCTATTGTGGTTTATGTAAATATATTTAGTATTGATCCTTGGCTTAAGCCTAGGATCAATACTGTTGATGCTCCGGCGTTGCCGGATGTGTTCCCACGCCGGAGCGTGGGAACGGTTAAACTTTAAATCTATATTCCACCGCCATCATGGAACAATTCGCTACGCACATAAGCCTGAGTAATATTGCTGTCAGGAGGTACGCTGTGGGTTAGCCAGACATTGCCGCCGATGGTCGAGCCTTGGCCGATGGTGATGCGGCCCAGGATGGTGGCGCCCGCATAAATGACGACGTCATCTTCAACGATAGGATGCCGGGCATTGCCTTTGACCAGCATGCCGTTGTCGTCTTTCTGGAAGCGTTTGGCGCCCAGTGTAACGGCTTGATAAACGCGGACATGGCGGCCAATCACTGCGGTTTCGCCGATGACCACGCCGGTGCCATGGTCGATAAAAAAACTCTCGCCGATTTGTGCGCCGGGATGTATATCAATGCCGGTAGCGGAATGGGCAATCTCGGCGATAACGCGCGCCACCAGCGGCGCACCTAATTTGTAAAGGATATGCGCCAGTCGGTGATGGATGATGGCGGTAATGCCCGGATAACAAACCAGCACCTCGTCAGGACTGCGCGCGGCAGGGTCGCCTTCAAATGCCGCCTGTATATCGGTGTCGAGTAATTTTCTGACCAAAGGCAACTGCGCGGCAAACTCGCGGGCAATACTGATCGCTTGTTCATGCGCGGCGTTATCGATGCCGGGATTGCCGGAAATAAACTGCAATTCCCTGCGGATTTGCGTATAAAGCTCGCGCAGCAAAGTTTCCAGAGTATGTCCGACAAAGTAATCGATGCCTTCGTCGTTCAGGTCAGGTAGCCCTAGGCGATTGGGAAACAACACCGCGCTTAAAGCTTCCAGAATTTTATGCAGTTCTTTTCGGGACGGCAGCTTAGGCGGCTTGTCGCGCCGACTGCGGATTTCCAATGATTGTACGCGCAGTTCACGCAGTCGTGTAACCAGTGCATCAATGCCCCAATCATAATGGCTGTTTAGACTAACGGTATCGTTCATGCGGCAAATCCATCTGAATTAAACAACACAACGTCGATGATAAAATCAAGGCGCATCAGTGACGCTTTTCTTGTGGAGTGGAAATTGTTTTTGTAACAATGTGACATATCAGCCTCTTCTGAATTTAAACGTAAACTGATTGATGTAATTAAATTTTGGCAAAAAAAAACCAGCGACCCTTTCGAGTTCGCTGGCCTCCGGTTGTCCGGTCGGTTGCTACTTTTCGTATAAATTATCTTATGCGTTATAGTTTGTCAAGACCTACATGATAAGGTGGCATTTTGGCAAATGATCTTATCAGATACACATATCTAATTAGGAGATAACTGGTGAGTCTTTAAGCCGGGAACGCATGCAACCAGTATCGGTATTGATTTTAAAAAACCCGATGCCGCCTCATTTTGGAGCGGCATCGGGTTTTTTATCGCCGCGTTCGATAAATAAAATATCGGCGTTAAGGAGTATAAATTTGATCGAACAGGCCGCCATCGGCAAAGTGTATGCGCTGGGCTGCTTCCCAGCCGCCGGGAATAATGTCGGTAATTGAAAACAACTCCAGCTTGGCAAATTGTTGGGCATAATGGGCAAGAATTTCAGGATTGCGCGGACGATAATGATGTTTGGCGATTATTTCCTGACCGGCATCCGTCCAGAGAAAACCCAGATAAGCTTCTGCAATCTTGGTCGTGCCTTTTTTATTGGCAACCGGCTCTACGATGGCGACCGGATGATCGGCGATTATGCTGACCGATGGTATCACCACATCAAATTTATCCGCACCCACCTCATTGGCAATCAAGAACGCTTCGTTTTCGAACGTCAGCAACACATCGCCGGTATTATTCTGAATAAAGGCGTTCGTTGCCGCACGTCCGCCGGTGCTCAAAATCGGGACATGCTTGAAGAGTTGAGTGACAAATTCCTGCGCCTTTGCTTCGCTACCCAACTTACGCAAGGCATATCCCCATGCCGCCAAATAGCTGTAACGGGCGTTACCCGATGTTTTAGGATTGGACAAAATAACGACATTTTCGGGCTTAATCAAATCCCCCCAATCCTTGATATTTTTAGGATTACCTTTGCGTACCAAAAATACCGTGGTCGACGTGTAAGGCGAGCTGTTGTTAGGAAAACGGCTCCGCCAGTCTTTGCTGATCAAGCCCTTTGCGGCAATCTTGTCGATATCCGTTTGTTGATTCATCGTCACCACGTCGGCTTCCAGACCAGCGATCACAGCCGCCGCCTGCTTGCTGGAACCATCGTGCGACTGCTGTATCGTCACTTGATCGCCGGTTTGCTTTAGCCAGTACTCGCTGAATGCGGCGTTAATATCCTTGTAGAGTTCACGGGAAACATCATAAGAAACATTCAGTAGCGTGTATTCTTTAGCGCTGACCGTAAAGGCCGAAGCGAGCGCCAACAAACCCAGCAGATACAGCGTACGGCGCATCAGTCGCGCGTTAAAAATTTTAGTATGCATTATTTTATCCTTTGAAAACGGCGGCTTTACAAAAAAGGCTTCCAATTTAAAGTGGGACACTATACAGATAACATCCCTCTAAGGGATGTTATCTGTCTCGCCTCAAGTGGGTAGCCAAAAAAAACAAAGGGCGGACAAGAAACCTGTCCACCCTCCCGGTTGTCTACGGACGACTGATTAACAGCAGTTTATTTTCCAGGGCCGTAAATCTGGTCAAACACGCCGTCATCGGCAAAATACTTTTTCTGCGCCACATCCCAACCGCCGAAGGCGTCTATTTTTACCAATTCCAACGACTTGAATTGCTTGGCGTACTTGGCAGCAATTTCAGGATCGGTAGGACGATAGAAGTTTTTGCCTATAATTTCCTGACCTTCCTTGCTGTACAAATACTTCAGGTATTCAGTCGCCACTTCGGTAGTGCCATGTTTGCGGGCTATATCGTCGACTACTGCAACCGGCGGTTCCGCCAAAATGCTCAATGACGGCGTCACAATCTCAAACTTCTCCGGGCCAAATTCTTTCAACGCCAGATAGGCTTCATTTTCCCAAGCGATCAAGACATCGCCGATTTCCCGTTCGATGAACGTGGTGGTGGATCCGCGTGCGCCGGTATCCAATACCGCCGCATTTTTGTATAACCTGCCGACGAAGGCTTGAGCCGCAGCGTCGTCATTATTGTTATGTTTCAGCGCATACGCCCAGGCCGCCAAAAAGTTCCAGCGCGCGCCACCTGATGTTTTCGGGTTCGGCGTCACGATGCTGACGCCCGGTTTGACGATGTCATCCCAATCTTTGATGTGCAGCGGATTGCCTTTACGCACTAAAAAAACGATAGTGGAGGTATAAGGCGAACTGTTGTTGGGCAACAACGTTTGCCAGTTTTCAGGAATCAGCTTGCGCTTCTGATAAAGCTGATCGACGTCATAACCTAAGGCCAGCGTCACCACGTCAGCTTCCAGGCCTTCCAATACCGAGCGCGCCTGCTTGCC
>PMJA01000282.1:0-273 GCA_003158415.1 Methylobacter sp. | reverse complement strand
CCGCCTGCCGCCAAAGCGAGCACGATCAGCGCGAAAACACTTTTAATACTATTTTTCATGAGTCAATCACCTTAGGTTGGGTTATTAAAATGCTAATTGGAAACGCGTAGAGAACACTAATTCGCTCGGACGGTTGCTTATAAAATACTTAGTGGTAGCGCCTGATCCGTTTGAATAACCGGCGCCGCCAAGAAACATAACCTCTTCGAGATCCGTACGAATAATGGCGTTCTTGTTAAGGAACCAGTTGGCGCCCACCGTCCACGCGCTGGC
>PMJA01000398.1 GCA_003158415.1 Methylobacter sp. | reverse complement strand
CCGCGTTGCGTGACGCTGGAGCGTCACCTTCAGCATTCCCACGCCGGAGCGTGGAACGATATATTGCTATGACTTGCCTGGTTTATCAATGACTCGGCAAATAAGTTGGCAGGTGTTTGCGTATATCGTCGGCGCTTTGGGTCGTGATATTTTTATCCAGCTCAAAACAGACCGATTTTTTAACCTGTTCCGGCAAGCAGTTGCGCAACAAGCCAAGAAAAGAAGGTTCTGCAATAATCAGCAATTGTTCAAATTTGTTGGCGTTATGCGCGTCTTCCAGATAATGGGCAAGGCGGTGCGCAAACAGGTCGGCTTCGTGTTTTTTCGGATCGGTAGGCTGTTCAAAAGCATGTCCCACGCTGCCTTCGCCTTTAATCTTTCCGGGGAGGTCAGACGTGATGTCCCGGTCATGCAGGCGGCCTTCCGCATGGGCCAGGGCTTCGATTTCTTCTAAAGGGGAGGCGGGTGCTTCAGCAGTAAAGATGCGGGCGCGAACGTTGTCGGCGACGAGTATATAGGTAGATTTCATAATTATTTCCTCTAGGATGGATTTTTTAAATAATATATTTCTTGCAAACTTCCCTTATATGAAGCTTTTTTCCTGAGCTTATTAATCGGGTTTTTTCAGGCATGGCCTAGCGTTTTTATTTGCGCGCGAAGACTTTCAATCTCTTCCATTAAGTCCAGCGCCAGTGCGATACCTGCCAGATTAATCTCCAGATCATGCTGTAATCTGAGGGCGGAACGGGCGCGTACCAGGCTTGCCCCTGAAAAACGCCATAAACGTATATCCTCCCCCTGGGGTTCAATAATACCTTCCTCAATAAGACTGATTATCCAGTCTGCATGGATGCTGCAAGCACGGCACAGTTGACCAAGACTTAAGCTGTCTTCTTCAATAACTGTTCCAATATGCACTAATAATAAATCATGTGAGTTCATTGGTAATATGCCCCCAGAGCCTGGCGTGGGTTAAAATCAAGTTCTTCATGCATTTTTTGGTAAACCGCTTTGGCTTGCTCGGTATTTGCCTGTGGCAGGGCAATTTGCAGCACAACGTAGAAATCACCAGGCGCCGGGGCCGGTATTCCGCGGCCTGTTAAACGCAGTTTACTACCCTGTCTGGAATTAGATGGTATTTTGAGATCAACACTACCCTCCGGTGTAGGCACTTTTATTTTAGCGCCTAAAGCTGCTTCCCATGGCGTAACGGGAAGATCCAGGTAAACGTCTGTTTCTAAAACCCGGTAAAGCGGATGGTTGTTAAACGCTATTTCAAGAAACAAGTCGCCCGATTGACCGCTGCCCGTCCCCGAACTACCCTGACCTGCCAGCCTGATGTGTTGGCCCGCCTTGATACCTTTGGGAATCTTGATATTCAGGTTTCTATGCTTAACCTGAACTTGACCTTGTGCATTTATTTCGGGGGCGCTCAAGGAAATATTACGGGTTGCGCCGTGAAAACTATCTTCCAGATCAATATGGATTTTTGCATGACTGTCCTGTCCACGCGCATGGACGCCATGCTGTCCTCTGCCGACTGAACTGAATGCGGCACTACCAAACAATTGTTCAAAAAAGTCACTATAGGCTTCGGCATTGTCACTGGTGAAACCGCCGCCTTTAAATTCGAATCCTTCATTCCAGTTTGGCGGCGGCCTGAAATCCTGTCCGGCTTTCCAATCAGCACCCAGTTGATTATAAGCCGCTCTTTTTTCAGGATCCTTGAGCACTTCATAAGCCTCTCCCAGTTCCTTGAATTTTGCTTCGGCATCCTTTTCCTTGCTGACATCGGGATGATACTTACGGGCCAGTTTACGATAAGCGCGTTTGATTTCATCCTGACTGGCTTCCCGGGACAACCCCATGACCTTATAATAATCTTTATATTGCATAACGCCTCAAACAAGCAAATAGTAATTACAGTTTACCCACTATTTCCAGATAAACTGGGGGCAAAAAAGCGCTAGCCATCCCAATATGGTGCTATTCTTCCGATGACACATTAATACGTTTTGGTTTAACGGCTTCCCCTTATGGTCAATACACCCGCTTCCATACTGACTTCAATAAACCCCAAGGTTCATAGCGTGTAATAGCCATCTTAGTCTCCAAAAAGCAATTAAAAATAGATTATTCAGATAATGAATAACCTGCGCAAAGCCACTCTATACCATAAGTAATATAATGACTATACGTAGAAATACTTATAATAGACCTGCAAAATTTGCATGGATGATTTACCGGGATTCACCTTAGGGCCTATTCTCTCTAATAAGCAAAATAAAGTCACAACACCAGGAGCGATCCAGTGAAAGCCAACGGTAACATAAATGACCTCCACAATACGACCGATCTTGCAGCCGACGCCGCATCGCTTGTCGTCGGCATAGGTGCTTCCGCAGGCGGACTGGAAGCGCTGGAAACCTTTTTCACCCATTTACCGCCGCAAACCGGTTTTGCTTTTATCGTCGTCACCCATCAACAACCGGGACATATCAGTCTGCTGCCCGATTTGCTGAAGAATTTCACCAAGATGCCGGTGCTATCCGTGCTGGATGGCATGGCATTAAAAAAAGACCATGTTTTTGTGTGTCCGCCCGGAAAAAATCTGGCCTTGCTTAACCGCCGTCTGCATCTGATGGACAGCCAAAAACACGATGCGGCGCATCTGCCCATAGACTATTTTCTACGCTCGCTGGCGGAAGACATCCAGGAAATGGGTGTCGGCATTATTCTGTCAGGCACGGGTACGGACGGCACCTTGGGGCTTAAATCCATCAAGGGCGTAGCGGGCATGACCATGGTTCAGGAACCCAAAACCGCAAAATTCGACGGCATGCCCAGCAGCGCGATAGCGATGGGCGATGTGGATTTTGTGTTGCCCGCAGAAAAAATGGGTTTGCAGTTGATCCAGTACGGCAAAGGGCCTTATTTTAAAAGCAGTCATAGCGTTGAACCTGAGGCGCCGGTCGCTGCCGAACCCATCCAGAAAATATTGATACTGTTGCGCAACCGCACCGGCAATGATTTGTCGGCGTACAAGCCGACCACGATTAAGCGGCGCATAGCCCGGCGCATGAATATCCATCAGATTAAAAACCCCGACAACTATGTGCAGTTTTTGCAGGAAAATCCGATAGAACTGGATAAGCTGTTTAAGGAATTGTTGATCAATGTGACCAACTTTTTTAGGGATGCCGACGCTTTCGAGGCGCTGTCCGCGTTGGCGCTACCGAAACTGTTCGAAGGCAAGGCTGATAATTATGAATTGCGCGTATGGATTGCGGGTTGCTCCAGCGGTGAAGAAGCCTACTCCATAGCCATACTGCTTAAGGAATATATGGCAAAAATAGGCAAGGCGCTACGTTTTCAGATTTTTGCCACCGACCTTGATGACTCGGCCATTAACTGGGCCAGGGACGGCGTTTATCCTTGCGGCATTGCCGCCGATGTGTCGCCGGAACGCCTGGAACGGTATTTTAAGCTGGAAGACAGCCAATATCGCATCAGCAAGGAAATCCGCGAAACGGTGATATTCGCCACCCAGAACCTGATCCAGGATCCGCCGTTCACCCGCGTGGATTTGATCAGTTGCCGCAACTTATTGATATACCTGAGTGCCAGTTTGCAAAAGGAGATTTTTCCGCAGTTTCATTATGTGCCGGTCAGCGTCATCATCAATGAGCACGGTAAAATTGTTTATATACACGGCCGCACCGGGAAATATCTGGAGCCTACGACGGGCCAGCCGAGCTGGAATATTATCGAGATGGCCAGGGAAGGCCTGCGCTTACCGTTGGTGTCATCATTGCGCCTGGCCGCTAAAAAAGGCGAAACGGTCATTTGCAGCAACGGACTTAGGGTAAGAACCAATGGCGATTTTGAAACCATAGACCTGAAGCTCGAAAAAATGAGTGACCCGGAAGCGCTGAGAGACTTGTTTTTAGTTTCTTTTCACCCGCAGGCCCCAGAAAACACGGATCAACCCGAAGGCAGAGGACAGACGGCTACGTTGCTCATGGAAAAGCCCGGCGAAAAAGAACAGCTGGAACAGGAACTTTTCTTTACCAAGGAATCTCTCAGGGCCACGATTGAGGAGCTGGAAACCTCCAACGAAGAACTCAAATCCACCAACGAAGAGCTGCAATCCACCAATGAGGAGCTGGAAACCGCCAAAGAAGAAATGCAGTCGCTGAACGAAGAACTCAACACCGTCAACAACGAGCTGCAAAATAAAATCGAATCGCTGTCCGAGACCAATGATGATATGCAAAACCTGCTGAACAGCACGGATATTGCCACCATTTTTCTCGATTGCAAGCTGAAAATAAAACGTTTTACCCGGCCAAGCCAAGGCGATAATCAAGCTGATAGACAGCGATATTGGCAGGCCGCTGGGCGACCTGGCTTCCATCCTGAAATATGACCATTTGATTGACGATGCCAAGACTGTGTTGCAAACGCTGGTTTTTAAAGACACCGAAGTGCAAACCGTCAACGGCGACTGGTATCTGTTGCGTATTTTGCCTTACCGTACGGCGGAAAACATGATCGATGGGCTGGTGATCAGTTTTATCGATATAGGCCGACTTAAAAAAGCCGAACAAACGGCGCAGGCAGCGTTTCTGATGACGGCGATAGTCAATACTGTCCATCAACCGCTACTGGTGCTGGATGATAATTTCTGCATATTGACTGCCAACCCTGCATTTAACCAAGCCTTCACGGTCAACAATGAAAATGTGATAGGGCAATCGCTGTTTGCAATCAATGGGTCGGCTTGGGACTGTGCGCCGTTACGCACCCATTTAACCGGAACATTAAACAATAATCTGGCCTTTGATGCCCATTATTTAGACGCGAAGTTTCCCGTCATTGGCAACAGGCGCTTGATGATCAACGGTTGCATACTGAAGCAAGCGCCGGATTGCCCAACCCTTATTTTATTAGCTATAGAAGATGTTACCGGTAGGGCGGATTTGTAGCGGGTCGCAATAGACAGGAAATGTTTGTCCACGAAAAGCACGAAAGACACGAAAAACGAGCAATAAGCTGTACCGTGACGGGCATTCTCTTTTTGGGTAATAACCATCAGCAGGGTGTTGATCAAAAATTTTCGTGCTTTTCGTGTCTTTCGTGGACAAAATGGTTCGTGGACAGTACACATATTAGTTAATCACCGATTTATCGTAAACAGGTACAGGCAATGATCACTCAATCGACTACAAAGCGGGATGCTGAAGATATCCGTAAGCAAGCCGAGCAATTGCTGGAAGGGGGGAACACTATCCGAAAACGGTCGGAAGCCATGCTTAGCAAATCCGGCGGTGATCTTGCCAGGATGTCCGGTATCGACATTGAAAAGCTGGTGTATGAATTTCAGGTACACCAGATCGAGCTGGAATTGCAAAATGAGGAGCTTAAAAGGGCGCATCAGGAACTGAGCGTGTCCCGCGATGATTTTGCAAGGATTTATAATTTATCGCCGGTCGCTTACCTGTCGCTGAATGAACAAGGCACCATCAAGAAAGCCAATAGGGCAGCGATGCAGCTGTTGGGCTGCGCCATAGAAGCCATGACCGGCAAAAAGCTGGGGAAATTTATTCATCCTTCGGATCAGGATAGCTATTATTATTTCCTCCAGGATTTGGTCACGGAGCAAGTTAATCAAATCCTGAATACGAGGCTGGTGACCCCTAATAACGCGTCCCGTCATGCGGAATGTCATGGCATGACCTTGTACAGTTGCTCGCAAGACTTATGCAGCCATAAAAATCAGTTTATTTATGTGGAATTACGCGGCGCAGTCAGTAATGACTATAACGGAGAAGTAAAAATATGCCTAGCTATTCAGGATGTTACCGAATATAAGCACACCCAGGAAACCATTTTCTGTCTCAATGAAAAGTTGGAGCAGAAGATACTGGAGCAGACATCCGCCCTGATGGACAGTAATCTGGATTTAACCCGTAAGATTGCCGAGCTTGAACATTCCAGACGCCAGGTACGGGAACGGGAAGCCAAACTTAACGCCATTTTTAACGCCTCCATTGAAGGCATTATCACGGTTAATGCGTCCGGCATCATACAATCCACCAATGCGGCGGTAGTAACTATTTTCGGCTACAGTGACGGGGAACTGCCGGGTTGCAGTATTAACAAGCTGATGTCTACCGCTCATAAGCATGATTTAAATGGTTATTTGCAAACCAAGGTGTCCGGCGTGATTGGTCAAATCCGCGAGGTTGAGGGCCTGCGCAAGGATGGCTCTTTAGTGCCGCTGGATATTTCCCTGGTGGAATTTTCCATTGATGGGGCCGACTATTTCACCGGCATTGTCCGCGATGTGAGTTTGCGTAAACAGCAGGAACAACAGGAAAAAGAGCATCTGAATGAACTCGCCCATGTTAGCCGTCTTTGTCTTATCGGTGAAATGGGTTCAGGTATCGCCCATGAAGTTAATCAGCCGCTGACCGCGATAGCCAATTATACACAAGCTTGTTTACGCTTTATTGACGTTGAAAAACCCGACCTGGATAAACTCAGCAATATTTTATTCAAGACCCATCAGCAGGCGCTGAAAGCGGGCCAGATCATACACCGTATGAAAGATTTTGCCAGCCATCGAAGGTTACATCGTAGTGATACCGACATCAATGCCTTGATCAGAGATGCCGCCAGCTTATGTGCCCGTGATCTTAAAAAAAACAACATCAAGCTAAAGCTGGAGCTGGCAAAAGATCTTCCCGAAGTCGCTATTGATGATGTTCAAATTGAACAGGTTTTGTTAAATATGATCAGAAACAGTCTGGACGCCTTAAAAGCCCGGTCGCCGGAAATAGCAAGGCAATTATCCATCCAGACGCGGCTGAACCATGGCATAGAAGTTCGAGTAAAAGATAACGGCCTCGGCATAGCAGAGGCGCAAAAAGAAAAAATACTGATGCCTTTTTTCACGACAAAATCGAGCGGGATGGGCATGGGTTTGTCGATCAGCCGTTCCATTATTGATGCCCATGACGGCGATTTATCGTTCAACAGCAAACTGGGAGCAGGCACCACTTTTTATTTCACCTTACCGATTAATGGAGACGGCAAATGAGGGGCAATAAACCGGAATCCCTGGTTTATTTGGTTGACGATGAATATGCGGTGCGTGATTCGCTGGCGCTGTTGATCGAGTCAGCAGGCTTGACGGTCAGAAGTTTTGCATCGGCCCTGGATTTTTTAAATGACTATGATCCCCTGCAACCGGGCTGCCTGCTCCTGGATGTTAGAATGCCGACCATGAGCGGACTTGAGCTGCAGGTCGAACTGGCGAGGCGGGAGATTGCCATTCCTATTATATTTATCAGCGGTCATGCCGGCATACCGGATTCGGCGAAGGCGTTCAGGGCGGGCGCCGTGGATTTTTTGGAAAAACCGTTTGATAACGGGCTATTGCTGGAGCGCATCGCAGAAGCCATAAAAAAGGACTTTGCGGATAGGGAACAGCGTATCGAACATCATAAGATACAAAATATTTTAGATCATTTAACCGCACGGGAACAGGAAGTGCTGTCCCTGATTGTCAGCGGCCATTCCAATAAAGCGATGGCGAAAATATTGGGTATCAGTAATCGCACCGTAGAGGCGCACAGAGCCAGGATTATGGAAAAAACACAGGCCAACAGCCTCGCAGAACTCATGGCGATGATAGCGCATGTAGACATATTGAAGGATACTTTTGACTTCCTGCCTAAAGCGGGACATTGAGCGCAGCCCGAAGGGTCTATCGACCCACAAGCCCGGCTATAAAATCAATCCATCTCTATTAACTAATGAAACCAGTGTGCCTGACGTATACGCAGATCCACTTTGTCGCCTCTCGCTAAATCTAATTGTTTAAATTGGTCATTGGGCATTTCTGCAAAAACGGAAGCCGCTGAATCATTGACGCCGTTTTTTATCAGTTCAATACGAATCAATGCACCCAGATGCTGCCAGTCTTTCAAGGTTGCGGGCGCGGCATGGTCGGCTGTTGATTTTTCGACAATAATGTCATGAGGCCGCACATGCGCAATCTTACCATCCTGTTGTGGTGTCAACAATCCGGCTGTTTGCAGCCAGTCGGCGTCATGCTCGTCCATATCAAAAATATTGGTCTGTCCGATAAAACGCGAGACAAAGGCATTGGCCGGATGATCATAAATGTCGCTGGGTGAGCCTTGCTGTTCGATACGGCCATGATTTAGTACCACCACCTGACTGGCCACTTCCATCGCCTCTTCCTGATCGTGAGTAACAAAAATACTGGTGACATTCAATTCATGATGCAAATTCCGTAACCATTGCCGCAAATCCTTACGCACGCTTGCATCAAGCGCGCCGAACGGTTCATCCAATAACAATACCGACGGTTCCACCGCCAACGCTCTAGCCAGGGCAATACGCTGGCGTTGACCACCGGACAGTTGATCGGGATAACGGTC
>PMJA01000199.1 GCA_003158415.1 Methylobacter sp. | reverse complement strand
CAGATAATCGAACATGGTGGGCGGTGACTCCCCTGCCCCTCTACCCGACAAATACCGGGAATAGTTTTCAATGCCGGAGCAATACCCCACTTCCAAAATCATTTCTATATCGAACAAGGTGCGCTGCTCCAGCCGCTGCGCTTCCACTAGCTTGTTCAATGAACGCAGCTGTTTAAGGCGCTCCTTAAGTTCGATCTTGATGGATTCAACCGCCGACAATAACTGCTCTCTGGGCGTGACGTAATGGCTTTTGGGGTAAACGGTGTAACGCGCCAGCCGTCGCAGTATCTCGCCGGTCAGCGGGTCGAACAAGGACAAACGCTCGACTTCGTCATCGAATAATTCCACCCGTAAGGCGGCGCTGTCCGATTCGGCAGGGAATATATCGATGACCTCGCCGCGCACGCGGTAAGTCGCCCGGCGCAATTCAACATCGTTGCGCGTGTATTGCATTTCCGCCAAGCGGCGCAGAATGGCGCGCTGGTTGATCAGGTCGCCTTTGACCAGATGCAACACCATTTTGAAGTACGATTCCGGCTCGCCCAGACCGTAGATCGCCGACACCGTGGCCACGACGATGGAATCTTGCCGTTCGATTAAGGCCTTGGTCGCCGACAGGCGCATTTGTTCGATATGCTCGTTGATCGCCGCATCTTTATCGATAAAGGTATCGGATGCAGGTACATAAGCCTCCGGCTGGTAATAGTCGTAATAGGAGACAAAATACTCGACGCTGTTTTCCGGGAAAAACTCTTTCATTTCGCCGTATAACTGCGCGGCCAGCGTTTTATTGGGCGCCATAATCATCGCCGGACGCTGCACTTCGTTAATGACATTGGCGATGGTGAAGGTTTTGCCGGAACCGGTTACACCCAGCAAGGTTTGATGCACCTCGCCGTCGCTTAAGCCTTCGACCAGGGCTTTGATGGCGGTAGGCTGGTCACCGGCGGGCTTGAAGCGGCTGTGGAGTTTAAATTGTTTTCTCACTTAATTTCTCAATAAGCAGGCATTTTTCACATCGGGTTATTAGCAAGCCATAGTACATAGCGTATAATTACCATCATTTTACACATTATCTAATATGGCGGAACATGAGCATCACACTTTCTAACAGAGTCCAGGCAGTTAAACCTTCACCTACCTTGGCGATTACCGCCAGGGCCGCGCAAATGCGCGCCGCAGGCAAAGATATTATCGGTCTGGGCGCAGGCGAACCCGACTTTGATACGCCGGATCATATTAAAGCTGCCGCTGTTAAGGCGATGGACAGCGGTTTTACCAAATATACTGCCGTCGACGGCACAGCCAGCCTTAAAAAAGCCATTATCGCAAAATTTAAAAACGATAACGGTCTGGATTACCAGCCCAAACAGGTTCTGGTTTCCTGCGGCGGCAAACAAAGTTCGTATAACCTCACCCAAGCCTTGTTGAATGCCGGTGACGAAGTGATTATACCCGCGCCATTCTGGGTGTCTTATCCCGATATGGTGTTATTAGCCGACGGCGTACCGGTTATTATCGAAACCACACAAGCGCAACATTTTAAAATTACACCGGCACAACTACGCGCCGCGATTACCGATAAAACCCGGTTGATCTTTATCAACAGCCCCTCCAATCCATCGGGCGTGGCTTATAGCCTGGAAGAACTGAAAGCCCTGGGCGACGTGCTGGCGGATTACCCCAATATTATCATTGCCACCGACGATATGTATGAACATATCCTGTGGAATCAAGGCTCGTTTGTTAATATTTTAAACGCACATCCTGAATTTTATGACCGCACCGTGGTCATGAACGGCGTATCCAAGGCTTATTCCATGACTGGCTGGCGCATCGGTTATGCCGCAGGCCCGGCTGATCTGATTGAAGCCATGTGTACGATACAATCGCAAAGCACATCCAATCCGACGTCGATTTCGCAATATGCCGCCGAAGCTGCATTAACAGGCGATCAAAGCTTTATCAGCGATATGTGCGTGGAATTTAAAAAACGTCACGATTATGTGGTGGCTGAGCTCAACAGCATAGACGGCGTGGAATGCCTAGCAACCGACGGCACGTTTTATGTCTTCCCTAATGTGGAAAAACTGATCGCCCGCTTGGACGGCATTAACAACGATTTGGAATTTTCCGATTATTTAATCGAAAAAGCAGGCGTTGCTTTGGTGCCGGGTTCCGCCTTCGGCACCGAAGGCCATATCCGGATTTCAATAGCCACCAGCATGGCTAATCTGCAAAACGCGTTGGAGCGGATTAAGAAAGCGATTTAAGCTTTTGCAGGTAAGTTGGGGGGAGTCTAAGCGAACCCCCAACGAATAAACATACCGGCATCAACAGATTCCTTCTTTACAAGTACATCGACTGAATTTATTTAGGCGCTTGCCTGTGTTGAAGTATACTGTTATAAAGATCGTGTTATTTAATAGCGTTTCCCCTATTGGTAGGGACAAAATACTATTGATTTAGCGGGTTTATATCCTGTAGTTTGTAGCGTCTAAGGGCTACTGTTAAGGCAGTCTTCGAAACCATCCATTTCCCAGAGAGCTATCATGAGTAATCAAGAACCACACAATCCAAACAAGACGACAGAAGATGCGGCTGTGGAAAAAAGACGCCGGTTTATTAAAGGTGCGGGAGTTGCCGCGCCCGTTATTTTAACCCTATCCAGCCCCTCGGTATTTGGCAATACCCTGTGTGGATCAGAATTAATATCAGGCAATGTATCTAATGTCGGTGCCGGCAGTTGCACCACAGGATATAGCCCCATTTATTGGAAAGATATTAGTAGCTGGCCAAGTCCTTATAGTAATAGCACTAACTGCACCGCTACTGATGGTTCTAAGTGGAATGATGGGAATGCTTTTTTAGCAACAAGTCTCGTGACAGGATCTGTCTCAGAAATCCGAACTATGAGAGCTATTCTATGCTCTACTGATCCAGCAGATACATTAAAACAAGACTTCATTGCAGCCCTCTTGAATGCGGCTAATGCTACCACCTACCCATTACAGGTTGCCGATGTTAAAGCAATTCAAGCGGGAACACAAGCAGTGCCCGGTTACACAAGTATACCCGCTACCAGTGCGCAGGTAATAGCCTATTTACCAACTACATGGGTCTAAAGAACTACACGTATTCATGTCTGGCGCTTGTATAATTACGCTTCCTAAGAATCGCTTAATCTGCTGCCGTTTTTGGGATAATGAGTGCGTTCTCTACAATCAGTTGACGGGGGAAACGCATCTGATCGACGATATGGGAACAGAAATTTTTAGACTGATTTCAGAAAAAACAGCCACTCGAACACAACTACTGCAAAGCCTGCATAGCGTTTTCGAATGGGATATTGATTTCGATGTGGAAGAGGTTTTGGATAACTTAATCCTGCAATACCAAAAATTAGGTTTAATTGTAGTGACGGAAAACACACCTGCGTGAAACTTGCGACGCTTTCAAAAAAGGCGGTCATTCAGGCACTGAATAACGACGGGCTTAGATTAAAAGTAGGCGGATTTAATGTATGCCTATCCTCTCCTGTGGCCACCGTCGCCGACCATTTGTTAGGCCTTTATGGCGCTTTCGATGTTGTCGATCATACCGCATTCATAGACTTTTATACGTCGATAGCGCCGCCATCCAAACTGCGCCGTTTTTTTCGCGCGAACGTCAATTTTTCATTCGATGGTCATATCCCTTTCAAACCCTTGCCTTATAAACAGGCTTCCGCATTGTTTGAATGGGGCTTAAACTGGTGCATAGCCAATCACTCCCATCACTATCTGGTAATTCATGCCGCCGTCGTGGAGCGCAATGGACAGGCGTTTATATTTCCCGGCACCCCCGGCAGCGGCAAAAGCACGCTGTGCGCGGCCTTGGTGAGCCGGGGTTGGCGACTGCTTTCCGATGAAATGACGCTGCTTTCAGTGGCCGATGGCTGGGTCTATCCCATACCGCGACCCATCAGCCTAAAAAACAGGTCTCTTGACGTTATTCGCGACTTTGCGCCGGATGTGATTATGGGGCCGGTGATTAAGAATACGGCAAAAGGTGCGATAGGGCATGTACGCCCGCCTGATGACAGTGTGAACCTGGGTGAAATTCCAGTCCAACCGGCCAAGCTGATTTTTCCCAGCTATCTGAAAGGCTCGAAAACTGAGCTAACGCCGTTGAGTAAAAGCCGGGCGCTATTAAAGGTTGCTGAAAACTGTTTTAATTATAATATCTTAGGGCTTCAGGGCTTTAATAGCGTCGGCGATTTAGTCGATGCCAGCGATTGTTATGAATTCAAGTACAGCAATCTTGAGGAAGCCGTGGCGTTATTTACGGAACTAGCCCATTGAAACCGCCTCAACCACCCATTTTATGCTCGGTGCTCATAGAACCCCGGCTGGCGCTTAACTTCAATTTGCACCAATGGGATTTGCTGATCAGGCAGGCGCGTAGCGCTAACTTACTGGTAAGACTGGGATATTTATTTGACTCAACCAGTCTGTCCAACCAACTGCCTGCACAGCCGCTCGCACATATTAAATCAGCACAAGCTTATGCAGATCGTTTTTATATTTCCTTGCAATGGGAAATAAATTGTATCCAGAATGCGTTAACAGCCGTTAATGTGCCGCTGGTTTTATTAAAAGGCTCGGCTTACTTTATTGCCGAAAATAAAGCGGCTAAAGGCCGCCTGTTTTCAGATGTGGATATTCTGGTGCCGGAAGATAAATTGCTGGAAGTAGAAATGGCGCTGATCAAGGCGGGATGGATGACCAACACACTCGATCCCTACGACCAGAAATATTACCGGCAATGGATGCATGAAATCCCGCCGCTAAGGCATTTAAAGCGCCAAACATCCATCGACGTACACCATAACATTTTGCCCAAGACCACCCGATTTTGCCCGGACGCCAACCAGTTGTTGGCCAATAGTGTCAAAATTCCTGAACAAAATATCTGGGTGTTAGCCCCCGAAGATAGGGTTTTGCACAGTGCTGCGCATTTGTTCCACGAGGGCGAATTTACTCAAGGTTTGCGGGATTTATCCGACCTGGATTTATTGCTTAAGGAATTTTCTACACAAGAAAATTTCTGGGCATCGTTACTGCAACGCGCCGATGAACTCCAACAACAAATCCCGCTGTATTATGCGCTCCGCTATAGCCATCATATTTTACAAACCCCAGTACCGGGACACGTCCTTAAAGCTTCCCAGCAACAGTCGCCCAACCGGCTTAAGACGGCACTGATAGATGCGTTATTTTTAAGGGCGCTGATGCCCATCCATGACAGCTGCGATAACCGCTGGACAGGTCTGGCGCGCTGGTTGTTGTTCGTCAGATCGCATTGGTTAAAAATGCCGGTCTATTTGATGATTCCACATTTATTACGCAAAGCCTATAGACGTGCGACTGGAAAAAAACAGCACTGAGTGTCAGGCACGCTATAATTCCCGCCATTGCTCACTACCCGTCAATAAACCGTATGAAAATACTTCATATACTCGACCATTCCATCCCCCTGCACAGCGGCTATACCTTCCGCACCAAAGCCATTTTAGAACAACAACGTAAGCTGGGCTGGGAAACGTTTCATGTCACGTCAGCCAAACACAGCGGCGCTCTTGCTCCTGTCGAAGAAATAGATGGCTTGAGTTTCTATCGTTCGGCACAGCCCAACGGTTTATTAGCGCAGCTGCCGGTTCTTAACCAGTGGGCTATCGTGCAGTCATTGGCAAAACGGCTGGATGAAATTATTCCGCAACTAAAACCTGATATACTACACGCCCATTCCCCGGCACTCAATGGCCTGGCTGCACTGAAAGCCGCCAAAAAACACAACATTCCGTTGGTTTATGAATGCCGGGCCTTTTGGGAAGATGCCGCCGTCGATCACGGCACAGCGACCGAAGGCGGTTTGCGTTATCGCTGTACAAAAATGCTGGAAACTTACGTTTTTAAGCAAGCCGACGCCATCACCACGATATGCGAAGGTTTGCGTGCGGACATCATATCGAGAGGCATACCGGCAGAAAAAATCACCGTGATACCCAATGCGGTCGATATAGAGCACTTCCCCTATGGAGCCGATCCGGATCAAACATTAAGGACTCAACTGGGCTTGCAGAACAAGACCGTCCTGGGCTTTATCGGTTCGTTCTATGCTTACGAGGGCTTGCCACTGTTATTGGAGGCGTTGTCGGCCATCCTGGAAAAACAGCCGGAAACCCGGTTGTTACTGGTAGGCGGCGGTCCGCAGGAATCGCTGATTAGACAAAAGACCCAAGAATTGGGGCTGGAGCAGCAGGTTATCTTTACCGGTCGCGTCCCTCACGAACAAGTGCAGGACTACTACAACCAGGTCGATATTTTCGTTTATCCGCGTTTATCCATGCGCCTGACCGATTTGGTCACTCCCTTAAAACCGCTGGAAGCGATGGCGCAGGGACGATTGGTCGTGGCTTCCGATGT
>PMJA01000024.1 GCA_003158415.1 Methylobacter sp. | reverse complement strand
TTATGAATAAAAATACTTATCTTGGTTTAGTCTTAGCCGCTTGTATGGGTGTTGTTTCTGCGCCTTTGTTAGCGGAAATTACACCAGCTCCTGAACAGCCCGCCAATATTACTGAACCTTCAACAACACCTGAACAGCATCGGTATGCATCCGAACGTGAATTGCAATACGCAGAGCATCACAAAGGTATGGCGGAACATCATAAATCGGTGGCAAAAGAGTATGAAAAAGCGGGTCATCATGACTTGAAGAAACATCACGAAGCGATGGCTGTTCACCATGAGGCGCTAGCCAAAGAACACGAAAAAGCAGCGGCAACCCATGAAAAAATGGCCAAGTAATCGAACGATTACTTACATTATTTGAAATTAATCAGGACAAATCCTTTGATCTGTCCTGATTTTTTCACTTTTAGTAATTGAGGTCATAATAGGCTAATATTACCCATCCTGGGGTTAGGGCTTACAACCCCTGTTACTGAGCGTTGTTAATTAAACTTTGCCGGTAAGACTTTCATAATGCAATTTACTGGAACCAATAGCGATAGATATTCATTATTTCCTGCTCGGCTTCAAGCCAATCATCCATTTCATGACCTGGTTCAAAACCTCTCTTTTCGGCTCTATAATAAGCATTGACTGCAACCATTTTTCGAAATTCGCCTTTCAAGTCAATGTCGCCGCTATAATTAAGCAATGATTCATGTTTCATATCCCACTCCTTTGAAGATAGGGGAGCAGGCGATTGGTTTCCGTTTTGACCACTTGGTAGCACTCGCAGACCCGCTCTTCCAATCCAGTCCTGTCCAATATCGTGATGTGGCCACGGTTGTAATAAATCAATCCCGCTCGCTGCAATTTCCCCGCAGCCTCCGTGATGCCTTCGCGGCGCACGCCGAGCATATGGGAGATCAATTCCTGGGTCATGGTCAATTCGCTCCCAGGTAGCCGGTCGAGGCTTATCAGCAGCCAGTGGCAGAGTTGCTGATCCACCGAATGATACCGATTGCAGACCGCCGTCTGCCCCATCTGGGTAATCAGCGCTTGGGTATAGCGCAGCAACAAACGGTGTAACATCTCATAGCGATTGAATTCCTGCATGAATAGTCGTCTCCGCAACCGGTAGGCGTAGCCCGTGCTCACCGCGACGATCCGATTAGGTATGGTTCCACCGTCCATAAAAAGGGTGACACTGATCATACCATCGTTGCCGATCACGGCGATTTCTGCCGAAGCGCCATTCTCCATGATGTAAAGCAGCGATATGATACAGGTCGTAGGAAAATAGGCATAACGTAACTTGTCTCCCGACTCGCAAAGGACTTCACCGAGCAGCATAGGAACCAGTTCCAGATGGGGAAAAAGGCGCTCGTATTCGATTGCTGGCAGGGCGTTGAGAAGATGGTTTTTACGAGGATTATGTGAGTCAGTCATAAGCAATATTTATATTTGTAGGTTAATATCGAATATCTCTACCAATGAGGTTAAATGTACGGGGTTTGGTATGTGCTTTATAGCACAAAACGCCCCACGTCTCATTTAATCAAACGATGAACACAAAAACTATTCGTACACCTATCTTTTTTTTTAGAGGCTTGTTCAAGATGTTCGGATAAGGCGGTTCGTAATGCCGGATAATTTACTTGCAGGAGTGCTCTTTCCAAGCGATCGATATCAAATTCGTATTCATGACCAATAACTAATTTGAATGAACCGTCACCGATTCTTTCAACGCTATCACTTTCGGTCACTGGGTCTTCGGTTTCGCTATACCCGACGTCGATTTTAACTTTTATGTTAGGCATGATGGCTTCCTCTAAACAGCACTGTGTGTGCTGATTATGCTACTATTTTATTAAGCGTACCTACCAAAAATCTAATCGTACAGGTCGCAAGTTTTGCATGCTCCAAAATATTGCCTTGTTAAAGCCATAAATTACTAATAAGCGGGTATGGTTGCCTTTGTTGATAGGGGTGCAAATATGCCTGAAAGGCTCGCAGCCAACAACAATTTTACGTGGATGGAGTTTTTGCAACCTTACCAGACCGCAAGGGGCCTTGACCTTCTTTTTTGAGTAATTCCAACCGTGCAAGAAGTTCAACCGGGTATTCGATCTTAGTCTTTACAGCCCCGGCATAGAAATTACCTTCGTTGCCATCAAGCGTCAACAACTCACCCTCATGTAACGTCGTGTCACCAACTTTGATTGTGCGTGCGTCTTCGTCAATTTGTAGTTCTTCACAGCCGACGAGACAGACCTTGCCCAGATGACGGGCTACTACGGCAGCATGGGAGGTGCGCGCACCACGTTGTGTGAGCAGCCCCGTGGCTAATTCCAAAGCGGCAATGTCGCTGGTTTCCGCGTCACGACGCACCAGCACAACTGCCACACCGGCATTGTGGCGGGACATGGCACATGCCTCATCAAGGGCAATTTCACCTATTGCCACGCCGCTGCTGGCAGAAGCAGCACTTGCAAGAGGCAGTAATTTTGCACCACTTGAGGAAACGATATGAGGCCGTGCAAGCGCTTTCCTATTCAGTCCGGCAATGCGTTTGAGAGCCATGTCAGCATCAATCAGGCCTTCGTCAAGCAGGTCCAATGCTATACGGGCAGTGGCATAGGCTGTGCGTTTTCCGGTACGGGTCTGCAGCATAAACAATTGGCCTTCTTGAACGGTGAACTCGAAGTCCTGCATGTCTCCGAATGTGTGCTCAAGTTGCCGGGCACAGTCCTGCAGAGCCTCCCAAACAATAGGCAGGACGTTAGCCAATTCGTTGTGTCCATTTGCACTACGCCGCCCGGACACCACATCTTCCCCTTGTGCATTGAATAGAAAGTCCACCCATAGCATCGGTTCGCCGTTGACAGGATTGCGAGTAAATCCTACCCCAGAACCGGACTGCCCGCCTGCATTGCCAAACACCATGCTTTGCACGGTTACCGCCGTGCCTAGTCCATCGGGTATTTGGTTGAGGAGTCGATATTTGCATGCTTTGGGAGATTGCCAGGATGCAAAAACGGCCTCAATCGCACCAGCGAGTTGCAGATTTGGGTCTTGCGGAAACAACCGACCCGTAGCCTGTGCATAGATATCGAGAAACCGAAGGGTGAGCGTACGAAGATCAGCAAAATCAAGATCACGTTCTTCGCGTGCACCGAATAATGTGTTGGTGGCAGCGTCAAACAGTTGGCTTGAAATTCCCGCCACAACTTCTCCATAGGCGGCTACGAGCCGCCGATAGGCATCCCAGACCAGGCGTGGGTTGCCAGTCTGACGTAATAGGCCACCGACTGTCCTGTCGCACAGCCCGATATTCAGTAATGTATCCATCATTCCAGGCATCGAAACCGCCGCACCGGATCGGACTGAGAGCAATAGCGGGCGGCGGGCATCGCCCAAGCTCAGTCCGGTTGACTGCTCCAATGCTTGTAAACCAGCTTTCCACAGGTTTGGACTCGCTGCCTGTTTATGTGCTGCCGGGTCAACGCAGTAATGTGTACCCAAAACAAAGGCAGGCGGTACAGGCAATGACATTTGCGCCATACGCAGCAAATTCCAGGCCTTGAAACCCATAGTCTCTGCGCTGGCTTGATCAATGTTTCCTGCCAAGCTACCGCATCCAATCAGGTAGACCTCTTTAGGCAACTTTGCCGTCTCCGGCTCAGACGTCGACCTATCCAGGGAATTGCAAACAGGCAACGTTGTTGGTCGGCTAGGCGTGAATGCCCTTGATGAAGTTATTGTGTTTGCATCAACGTTACACGGAAGCGAGTTCTCAGACGGCTGGTATTGCTTCGATTCGGCTTTATGCTTTGTGTTGCGGTGGTCATGTGATTTCATTCTCGGACTCCAGCCTTGTCAAAGGCAACATCCCGCAGCGTATATGCAGCCGTGAGTAAAAAATCAGAGGCGGCTTCCAATGCAGCCGCGAGGTCATTAGCCAACATCAATGACGGAGCATCTTTTAATGTCCTCAGAATCACTCGTCTCGCTTCGCGCAGCAAGGCATCGCATTGTCGTTCGGCTTGAAACACCTGCCAAGTTGCTGCGAGGAAAGCATCATTATCGACCGCTTCGCTGTCCAATCCCAGAGTACGGGCGATAGCCAACGCCTTCACATAATCCTGGGTCGCCAGGGACACTATGGTAGCTAAGCGTGCCAGGACTTTCCGTACCTCAGCGTTCCAATCTTTTTGGTGGTCAGCAATCAGGCTAATCAGGAAAGCGGCCTCTTCAAGTGCATCGGCTACATCGTCGGATTGTTCCACAAGCCTGGCAATGGGTCGCCAGCGGGGCTGACGCTCTGCCTTATCGCGTGCTTGCATCACGAGGTGGTCGGCCTTACGTTCCCACGCTTTTGCACGCGCCGCAAGCTCTTGTACCGCCTTGCTCGAAGTTTCGGCACCGTGCGCCAGACCATCACTAACGGATTGCGCCAAGGCATGGCAGTAAGCCGCGTGCTCGGCAAGTAAATCGAATTCGTTAGTGCGGTGACGAACGTGCTGGGCTAGCAACATGCGGGTTTCGTCTGCCACCAAAGCTGACGGTTGCCCCCCACGCAATGCGTTACAGGCTAACCCCATGACAGCCACCAAGAAGGCATGTGCATCGGCAATACCAATGACTTTATCGAGTCTTTCACCAATCCGAAACGCCCCTTCTCCCGCCGCCTGCATCGCCGCGAAAATCAGTTTCTCTCCACCCACTTGCAACCACGCCCGGTGTCCCACGTTAAGCCTGGCAACTTCGGCAAGTATAGTGATCGCTTCTGCTTTTTTAACGAACGCCTTTAACCGTTTGCGGGCACGATTCCAATCGATCAGGAATACAATCCGCGAGCCAATACCTTCCAGGACAGATTCGAGCGTGTTTTCATCAGGGCAATCGAACAGGGCCGTAGCTACCGAATACGCGTCTCCCTCATTTAGGTTAGCGCTGGTATGAGATTCCAACCCCGACCATTTTGCACCGAACGGTGTGAGCAAAGACTGGAAAAATTCGAGACGCCCACGATGTAGATCAGAATAAGTCAGGGTGATAGCGAGAGCGGTCACCTGGAGTACGAGTACATGCGCATCGTTGGTGCCAATGTCATTTTGTAGCAGCAACCGTTCGCCATCCCGCGTGGCAGCAGTTTCCAAACCCGGATGATCGAACTTCAGAACTGCGGTCTGGTTAAGTCCCCGCATGAAAGCAGCGACACGTTTACGATCCTCAGGTTGCAGTTCCCAAACGTTAGCACCGTCAATCACCTCGCTCGCCAATTCGCCGGAAAGATGGTTGAGCTGCTTGTGTAGATCCATCACCAGTAAATGTAAGCTGTCTGATCCACCTCGGCGACCATTGGTGAGTTCTTCGACCTGTTTGTCACTCAGACGATCCGAAGGCAGTGCGCCAAGCCAATCGAGCCAATGTTGTACCCGGGAATGAGGCCCTGCATTGGCCTTCGTGGTTTCAATAACCGGTCTAGCCATTGTCTCAAGCTCGTCCATTAGGTATTTTGAAAGCCGGGACAAGTCAGGCACAAAAAGTTCTTCGTCAATGCGGGTTGCGGTGGCTGCAAAATCTTGGAGCCATCTGCTATTTAGTCCAGAGGCGGCGATCTCGGTCGCCAAATCTGGCAGATCGCGGTTTAGGTGTGAGGCATGCGAGGAAGCAGCCTGCAAGACGGTTAGAAAAACCTTAAGACGATCATTGGCGGACAAAGCCGCCTTGACCCAGATGGGTAACATCAACCTTTGTTGGCCTAAAGCAGCCACTGCTTGCGCTTTTTGCATATAATAACTCTTGTGAATAATTTGGTTAGTCTCAGGGAGCTGGATGGCAGAAGTCTTGTAGGGTAAGGATGGGATACTAAGGTTTAGTTCAGCGGAAACCTAATAAATGGTAATTAAAGTCCTGACGCCCCCAAGAACCAAGCGGATTGTGATAAGGGAACCTCTAATAATTGAAATTTCACCTTTGCCCGCTGCAAGCCGATGGTGCGTACTACATGCCCACCCATTGCTGCCTGTGCGCCAAACACATGTTCGACTCGAGCCCTGACTTTCGACTTCGTCCGGTTTGACAGCTTTTGTTCTTCGGTTAATGGCTTGCCGCGCGTGCCTTTTTCACAAACCTGGCTCGCAATCTCTGCGTCGG
>PMJA01000104.1 GCA_003158415.1 Methylobacter sp. | reverse complement strand
GTTCCAACGCTCCAGCGTGGGAACGATACAATATTAAAAGCGTTGATGTTCAAAGTTCAGGCGCTTCAAACATTGACTCCGCCCTAACCGATTCCCTGATAATCTCCGCCAGACGTCTTACTCCGGGGCCTGCAAAATCTGGATTGGCTAGAATTAGATAGAGCGACACCTCGCGCGTACCGCCTTCCCGCAAGGGTAGTGGTCGAAGTGTCCCTATCCGCAACTCCTCTCGGATGTGCTCTTCTGGCAGCCAGGCAAATCCATAGCCCATACAGACTGCCTGAATTGATGTAGCGACCTGACTCACCGTCCAACGCTGATCTACCTCAACAGTGGCGGTACGCCGGTCGCGTTTAGCGCCTGAATCCCGCACTACCACATGGCGATGGGCGCGTAGATCCCGATAACTTAATTCTCGGCCATAATGATGTAAAGGATGATCGGCATGAGCCACAGCACGCAAGTTTATTCGCATCAAGGGATCACCTAGAAATCCGGGTGGTAATTGTGGGGAAATTACCAAGTCGGCCTCTCCCTTTAGTAGCGCATCCGATGTTCCACCAAGTACCGATTCAATCAGTTCGAGCCGTGTACCAGGGCTTTCCTGACTAAATCGCTCCAGGCAAGTTAATAATAACCGAGAAGGAAAGAGAATTTCGGCGGCAATATGTATTTCCACCTCCCAGCCCGCCGACAGTGCGTGAGCCGCTTGCTCCAGATCGTTGGCTTCGCCGACTAACGCCAATGCGCGTCGGTAGAGCATCTGCCCTGTTGGCGTGAGGATAGCCTTACGCCCTTGGATCTCGAACGCTTTGATGCCCAGTAAGGACTCTATTTTTTGTACGGCATAAGTGACGGCAGATTGACTCTTGTGCAGTGATTCGGCTGCCTGAGCGTAACCTCCTGCGTCCACAACTGCGAGCAAGGTGCGCCACTGCTCAAGGGTAATATGAGGCACTATTTAAACCTATCTAATTTTTGAATCATTAATAGCGAATTATTATACTTTTTTATCGCCTTAATAAGGAGTTTAATAGATCCACTTTCAATGATATAAAGAACTACCATGAAAACCCAACTACAACTTAACTCAAGGAACCTTACCATGAAGCGCATTACCTTGTTGATCCTGGCAGCCGCTATTTCAACCCCAGTCCTTGCTGCCCCGGAAACTTATGTCATCGATAATACCCATACCTATCCACGGTTTGCCTACAGTCACTTTGGTTTCTCGACGCAGTTAAGCCGCTTCGACAAGACCTCCGGCAACATTGTCATTGATCGCGAGGCAAAAATTGGTTCTGTCAGCGTCATCATCGACACCACGTCGGTCGATACCGGCTACCCTTTGTTCAACGAACATATACAGGGCGCCGATTTTCTGGATACTGCCAAGTACCCAACTGCTAACTTTACCTCCAGTAAAGTCAATTTCGAGGGTGACAAGGTTTCGTCGGTCGATGGCACACTGACACTTAAAGGCATCAGCAAACCAGTGACACTGACGCTGACTTCTTTCCAGTGTATGATGCATCCTATGCTGAAAAAGGATGCTTGCGGAGCCAATGCGACAGCCGTTGTTAAGCGCACAGACTTCAACATGGGCAAATATGCACCCAACGTGGGTGACGATGTGACGCTGACCATCTCGGTTGAAGCGGTCAAAAAATAGTGATGGCAGCAGTAAAGAAGCAAACTAATTACATTTAAATTTTCCGGGAGAGCAACATGACTAAAGTCGCAGTCGTATTTCATAGTGGTTACGGCCATACCGTTAAACAAGCCGAAGCAATAGCACAAGGCGCTAAAGCTGAATTAGTAGCCATTGATGCAGAGGGTAATATTACCGAAGCACAATGGACTACCTTGAATGAAGCCGACGCTATTATCTTCGGCTCCCCAACCTATATGGGAACAGTCAGCTGGCAATTTAAGAAATTCGCCGATGCATCCTCTAAGCCTTGGTTTAGCCAGCAATGGAAAGATAAAGTGTTTGGCGGATTCACTAATTCCGCCACTATGAACGGCGATAAGCATTCCACCCTGCATTATTTCTTTACCCTGGCTATGCAACATTCAGGAGTCTGGGTTGGCACAGGTCTGATGCCATCCAATACCAAAGCGGCTAAACGTGATGATGTGAATTACGTGGGTTCTTTTGCAGGTGCCATGATGCAAACCCCATCCGATGCTAGCCCAGACGAGGTCAATGGTGGCGATTTGGAAACGGCTAGATTGTATGGTGCGCGTGTTGCAGAAGTTGCAAGCAAATTTAAAGGTAACTGATTGGGGTTATCAAATGTTGAAACTCAGAAAATCCGCAGAACGTGGTTATGCCGATCATGGCTGGCTCAAAAGCTACCACTCGTTTTCATTTGCCGATTACTATGATCCAAATTATATGGGATGGGGTAATTTGCGGGTGATTAATGAAGACCGTATTGAGCCAGGAACTGGCTTTGGTAAACACAGTCACCGCAATATGGAAATTATNNAGCGGCGTAAGGCACAGTGAGTTTAATCATGCCGAAGGCTGTACAACTCATTTTTTGCAGATTTGGATTGAACCCAATGTGCAAGAAATTCCTCCAAGTTACGAACAAAAGACGATTCCAGCAACAGAGAAACAAGGAGCCTTACGCTTAGTAGCATCGCCCACTGGAGAGCAAGGCTCTGTAGTCATTCATGCCGATGCCAAACTCTATGCGGGATTATTTGATGGCGATGAAACGGCCACCCTGATATTGGAACCACGCCGAAAGGCTTATGTCCACCTGATCCGTGGCGAACTAAAGGTGAATGGTCAAAAAATCAACACCGGCGATGCGCTGTTTCTGGAGCATGAAAACCAAATCCAGATTACCCATGCCAAGCAGGCAGAAGTATTGGTATTTGATTTGGCTGCTTAGGAACGAGCATGACACACTTCGACATCTTACTCCCTCTCCTTCCGGGAGAGGG
>PMJA01000141.1 GCA_003158415.1 Methylobacter sp. | reverse complement strand
TGAGTGGTTACAAATGATTATGTACAAAATAGCCCATTCACCTCGGATTATACGAGGGCGACAAATTGCTGTACTCATGTACATAATAGCGGCTGTTTCCCATGCGGCCGATTCCCTGCCTTATAGCGTCAACATCGATAAAACTAACAACACCCAATTGGATCAGATGCTACAGGATGCGTCAATAATGGTCAGTTTGGAGAAAAGCGCCCCGACTGGGCCCTTCGCATTGATCGCTCGCGCTAAACAAGATCAGGAGCGCTTTACTACGGCCCTGCATAGCTTAGGTTATTACAAGGGCAAGATCTTGCTACGGATTGCCAACCGCACCCTGGACGATCCGNNATTCTCGGACAGCCTCCTAGGGCCTCAGTTTCATTTAAGGGAAATTAAAATAGACGGTCATGTTCCCAAGCAGGCACATGACTGGTTGAAGTTAAAAACAGGTG
The DNA here is from genome assembly GCA_003158415.1 of Methylobacter sp. Taxonomy (GTDB): domain Bacteria; phylum Pseudomonadota; class Gammaproteobacteria; order Methylococcales; family Methylomonadaceae; genus Methylobacter_C. The sequence goes on along the minus strand of PMJA01000141.1, from coordinate 5,389 downwards.
ATCCAGCACGGGCGACCGACATATTGGCGGCGAGGCAACGTTTGTTGAATGCACTACGTGAGCAAGGCTATGCCCGAGCAAAAGTCGATGAGCCTACAGCTACTTTGCTGGAGGATACTGACGCAGTAGATATCCTGTTTAAAGTCGATAGCGGCCCTAATGTCATATTGGGCGAGATTCGTGTCAACGGTTTAAAGAAACTCAACGAAGCTTTCGTGAAAAACCGCCTGCTAATTGCCACCGGACAACCCTTTAAGCCAACGGCTATCGAAACCGCTCGGCAGGATTTGGCAACGCTGGGTATATTTTCATCGGTTCGCACCCAAGTCGGTAAACAACTGGACCTGCAAGGTCGTGAACCGATCAGTTTTGAAGTCACCGAACGTCCTCTGCGAGCAGTGAGTGCGGAAGCCGCCTATTCCACCGATCTCGGCGGCAAACTCTCCGGTTCCTGGCTGCATCGCAACATGTTCGGTAATGCCGAACAACTTAATCTAACGGCGGCGGTGGCTCAGTTGGGCGGCAACAGCACGACTGGCATCGGCTATAAAGTCGGAGCGGCTTTTAGTAAGCCGGACTTTCTAAAACGCGACCAATCGCTACAACTCGGACTGGATGCATTACAACAAAACCTGGATGCCTACGATGAGAAAGCGGTAATAGCCCAAATGTTACTTAACCGTAAGCTTGCCGATCACTGGCGCGGCAGTTACGGTATTGCCGCCCAGCAGTCGCAGATTAGTCAGGAAAACGTGACGCGTGATTATACTTTGTTGAGCCTGCCGTTAACGCTGAACTACAACAGCAGCAATAGCCTTTTAGACCCGACTCAAGGCAGTATCGCAGCCGTCATGGTTACACCGACACAATCGTTGGGTGGCGTCAACAGCAAGCCGTTTGTGTTGGCTAAGACTTCCGCCTCCACCTATCTCGATCTTGGCAAATCGGGCCGTAGCGTCTTGGCTTTGCGCGGCATGGTCGGGGTTAGCGGTGGAGTCAGCCAATTTGAACTGCCCCCAGATCAACGTTTCTATGCAGGTGGCAGCGCTACGGTGCGTGGTTATAAATATCAATCCGTCGGGCCCGCGTTTGCCGATAACAAACCACAGGGCGGCACGTCGATGGCTGCCGTCAGCGTGGAATTGCGGCAACGAATTTTCGACCACTATGGTGTGGCGCTGTTTGTCGATGGCGGTCAAGTCAGCGTCGATGCCTTGCCTTTCGCTAGCCGCCTGCAAATCGGCGCAGGCATCGGCGCACGCTATTACACTTCGTTTGGACCGATTCGGTTGGATGTGGCGTTGCCTGTTAACCCTCAGCCGGACAGTGGCTCGTTTGAAGTGTATATTGGCCTTGGTCAGGCGTTCTGATGCAGCGCCCTATACGTTGGATACTGTGGAGTTTTAGCGGCTTGCTGGCCTTGTTGCTGCTAGCTCTGATGCTGTTGATACTTGCTTGTAACAGCCCATTTGGTCGGACTTCGATCGAACGGGCAGTTTCTATTTTAAGCGGAGAGCAAGTCATTCTGAGCGGTTTCGGCGGCGATTTTCCAGGGGAACTGACTATCGAACACCTTGAACTGCATGATTCCGGCGGAATCTGGTTGACGATTGATGGGCTAATGCTGAACTGGCTACCGATCAAACTCCTTGCGGGGGGATTGGCGATTGAGCGCCTGCAAGCCCAACAAGTAACGCTTGTCCGCCCGCCGGTGACTGCCGCAGAACCAGCGACATCTGGCAATTTATCTCTGCCTCTGTCCATAAATCTGCGCAGGTTGATGATCGGGCATTTCCAAATAGCGTCGCCGCTAGGGGGACAGTCTATTGACCTGGGTATCGAAGGACAGCTTAGACTGACTGCTATCAGTCGCGGTGAAGTCGAACTGTGCGTGCAGAGTTTGAAGAGTGAAGGCACTTATCGTTTGCAGGCCAACCTTACTGACGATACGCTGGACGCCCATTTGTCATTACATGAAGCGGCGCGGGGATTGCTCGCTATGTTCGCAGGTCTTCGCAATCAGGGTGCGCTGAATCTGGAGGCATCGTTGGAAGGGCCGCTCTCATCCGTTAACAGCCATATTAATCTAAATGTTGACGCGTTACAGGCGCTGATTGACGGCAAAATAGACTTCTTAAAACCCAGCGTCGAGCTTGTGGCGAAGGCGACAGCTTCAGCCATGCAATTGCGGTCGGATTTGGCTTGGCAGGCGCTGGCGCTAAACGCACAGATCAATGGGCCGTTAAACACCCTCAATATTAATGGTAGCCTGAATCTCGATAAACTGACATTTGCCCAAGTCGCTGTCGGCGCTACAACAATTAAATTGCAGGGAACCAACGGACGGATCGATGTTGATGGTACGCTGGCTGGTCTCCGCTTGCCGGATTCGCAAGGCGATGTGCTGAATGGTAAGCCCTTGGCATTTCAGGCTAAACTGGGGTTGGACAGGCCGGATCATCCAGTTGCATTTGAACTTAAACATCCCCTGATTGCTGTTACCGGACAGGCAAATATTAAGGAAGGTCAGTCCCAGGCAGAGGTGGCGTTGACGTTACCCGATCTTAAACCGGTTGCTGCCATGGCCGGTTTGGGGATAAACGGCAACGGCAAATTAACGTTAAAATATAACCGCCAGGATGACGATACTCGACTGGAAGCAGCGGGTATATTGAGTATCAGTGAAAAAGATAGCTCTTGGTCTAAGTTATTGGGCAAATCCGCGAAGTTTGACCTATCAATGGCCATGCAAGGAAAAGATGTTGCCATAACTGGACTGCACCTAAACGGTAAAGCCTTGACCCTATCGGCCGATGGCGGCCTGACTTCCGGCAATGCAGACTTCAATTGGCAAGCGCAGCTTAATGATCTATCAGCCATCACCGCAACCGGTTCGGGACGACTTGCCGCACAGGGTCAATTGATAGGCAGCTTGGATGATTTCAAACTGTCGGTCGACCTTAATGGGGAACTAGCTAGCAAGGGTTATCCAAGTGGGCCTATCACGGCAAACCTTCAGTTAAAGAATTTGCCGCATGCCCCAAATGGGCGGATTAATTTAGCGGGTGTATTATTACGGGATCCGATAGCGGTGCAGTTGGCGGTCAACAGTTCCGACAATAAAACTATAAAGATGGATATTGATAAGGCTGACTGGAAAAGCGCCCATGCCCAGGGCGGCTTGATGTTTACGCAAGATAGCCCGTTGCCGCTAGGTAAAATAGAAATGAAGATCAGGCGTTTGGCTGATATACAGCCGCTGCTGGATCGACCGTTGTCCGGTAGCGTCAACGTGACGCTGGAAAGTACCCGGCAAAGCGGTCGGTCGCAGGCAATGTTAAGTCTAGCCGCCGATAATGCTGTTCTGGACGGAACTGCGACGATTGACCGTTCAAACTTGGAACTCACCGTCAGCGATCCAATGGGTTTGCCCAAGCTGAATGGATTGTTGGCTCTGGATGGCATTAGCGTCGGAAACCTGAATGGTTCTGCGCAAGTTAAATTGGATGGCTCTCTGGATGCTCTGGGTTTACGCCTGTCCGCCTTCTTGCCTAATCTGGGCGGTAGCGATGTGCAACTGGATAGCGACGCCCTGCTTAATTTACCAGCCGGTGTATTGATGATTAACGCCCTGCAAACAGACTGGAGCGGGCAGGCTGTGCGGCTGTTGGCACCGACCAAAATCGGTTTCAGCGACGGCCTTACAGTAGACCGGGCACGACTGGGTTTGCAGCAGGCGGAGCTGGAACTTGGCGGACGCTTCAGCCCGACATTAGCGTTGACCGCCGAGTTGCACAAAACCTCCGCAGGGCTGTTAAGCCTGTTTGCGCCCAATCTGGCTATGACCGGCACAGTGCATGCCGATGCTGAACTGAACGGCAGCCTTCAGCAGCCCACNNCTTGCATGGCGACGTCGCCGATCTGGATGTTGGGCTCAATGCCGGGAGCGGAATCAGTTTGCAGGTCGCCGGGCAGGCACCCATCACCAGCGCGGGTTTATTCGATTTGCACAGCGAGGCAGCACTGGATTTGAAACAGCTGGATCCGATATTGACTGCTAACGGGCGGCGGCTACGCGGTCAGCTAATAATGAACAGCAAACTTGTCGGTATTGGGTCGCTCTCTTCTCTATCCGCCCATGCACAGATAAATAACGGCGAGTGGCGGGATTATGCGGCAGGCACCGAACTCAGCAACATTACGGCAGAATTGGCGGCCGCTGATGGAACGCTACGCCTAGTTAAACTCCAAGCCCGCGCGGGNNAAGGCCATTGGCCAGCGACCAACTGATGGCCAATCTCGATGCTGATATTGTGCTGGGAGGTCTCGCCGCAAAACAAATGACAGTCACTGGTAGTGTCCGTATCAATCGCGCCGAAATCCGTATACCGGAACGGATGCCGACCAGCATCGCAGTTCTGAAGTTGAGTCACACCAGCGCAGAAGCTGCAACGCCACAGTCACCGAAGGAAAACAGCGATATTGGGCTGAATTTGACACTAGCCGCACCTGGAAAAGTATTTATACGTGGTCGCGGGCTGGATGCCGAACTGGGCGGCAATATACATATTAAGGGAACAACAAATAAGCCTCAACCGGACGGGGTGTTTAAACTGCAGCGCGGCCAGTTCACTTTGGCTGGACAAACCCTGGTTTTCAATCAGGGTTCGATCGATTTCGACAACAACAAGCTGAACAATCCCTCTCTGAATTTTGTCGCGAATTCCACCCGCAACAATATTACGGCATCGCTGGTCGTGACAGGTAGCGCCCAAAATCCGAAAATAACGCTTAGTAGTACGCCCACACTGCCACAGGATGAGATACTGGCAAACCTGCTATTCGGAAAAGGCACCGCCAATTTAAGTCCGTTGGAAATGGTGCAGATTGCCTCGACGCTGGCATCGTTGACCGGAGTTACTACAGGAATCGATGATCCACTGGAAAGCGCACGCAAACTATTAGGTCTCGACCGGTTATCGGTTGGCGGTGCAAACCCGGGTCTGGACGCTGGACGCTACATTGCACCGGGTGTCTATCTCGGCGCCAAGCAGGGTATTTCAGGCGGTACGCCGCAAGCGACCATCCAGATTGAAGTCTCGAAACGGTTCAAGTTGGAAGGTGGCGTCGGCACTGGCGCCGCTTCCTCAAGCACCCCTTCAACGAATAGCGGTAGCAGTAGCGTTGGCATGATTTATCAGTTTGAATACTGAATCTGTAAATTCACGATTATCTTTTGCTGTCGCTAACTCGATCTACCACTATCCACTGGAAATGGATTTTGCTGATGATATTGGCTATGAATATTAAAAATGTCGGGTTACGCTACGCTAACTCGACCTACATGACTTACTCCCTCTCCTTCCGGGCATAGGTATCTACACAACTA
>PMJA01000008.1 GCA_003158415.1 Methylobacter sp. | reverse complement strand
GCAACAAACGCTTCAATTAAATCCTTTTCCATAATTTCAATAGCCGGGCATTGGCTTTTGGAAGAAACCAACCTAGCCGGAGACGGTAAAGCCGCCTGCCAACGATCCGTATAATATTGCTCTAACGTATATTTTTTATCGCCCTTGCCATGGGCGACCGCTAAAGCGAACAGATTTCTAAGCTTCCATTCAAACTTAAACGGCACTATTGGCGTCAGTTGATCAGCGTTAAGGCTAAAGGTCGGTTTTAATTTCCCGGCTTCAGGCGTCACACTTCGGTCGATAAAGGTATTTTCCCAATAATCATTAACGGGCGTCGTCCAATCCAGAACCCAATCGGCGCGGTAATCCTTAAAATAGGCTTTTAGCGCTAATAATTGCTGGTCTTGCCCCCAACCTGCGGTAGCGACGGAAAAAACCTTGACCCGTTCAGAATGCAGCCGTTGCTTTAATGCCGATTCCAATAGCCTTTCCGGGAGTTTATCAAAAGCTTGCGTCCCCGCTTCAACTTGCGAATCGCCTAACAGCACCACGACAAAATCCTCTGGGCCATAAGCAATTTTTTGACCGCGCAAACCGAGTTGATTAGTATAATTTTCGTTTTTGGTGGCCTCAGAAATATAAGGGCTTTGATCAAACCGCCAACCAATTTCAGGGGACTTTGGGTAATTGAAGATATGCAAACCGGTTTCAACGGCCACCACGCTGGCGACCAGCGAAATCATCATCAACAAAATATTATTAAACTTCATATGTCTAATCAGGTTAATGATTGATGGCGATCAATCCAACTCAAAATCATGCCGCCAGCCGTAGCACGGCGACAATCAAACCGCCGATGGCCAATAAAGTGCCAAAACTCCAGCGCAACAACAATTTTATTTCATGGTGCAGCCCCATAATCTCCTGATGCTGCTGTTCAAGCCTTTTGTCCACCTGCTCAAGCCTTTTGTCCACCTGTTCAAAACGCTTATTCATATCCAGGTGCATTTGCTCAAAGCGCTTATCCACCTGCTCAAAGCGTTTATCAACCTGTTCAAAGCGCTTTTCCATCTGCTTAAAGCCTTCAATCATCAATTCCCGTTGATGTTTCAGCGCTTCTTCCACCCGGATGGTTCTTTCTCGCAAATCCAGCTCATAACGCACATTGGCATTTAATGTCTCCGGCGTTTCTGATAATGTTTTTTTAATAAGAACCTGGATTTGTTCAATATCTTCTTGTGCTAAAGCCATGTTATCACCCTCTTTTACCTGCTTTAAAAGATATTAAAATTATAACATACTATATTATTACAGCTTTTTTGATTTCAGTCCTATAGAATGGCTAGAACGCCGTACATAACGTCAAGCAAATAAACCCATGTGCAAAATAAATGTTTGATGAAGAAGAGCGGCTGGTCTATGAAACCCGCATGCAATCTTTAGCCGATGTGGAAAGCAAAATTGCTTCGGCAGAGGAAAAAGGGCTGGAGCAAGGCCTGGAACAAGGACGAGAACAAGGACGAGAACAAGGACGAGAACAAGGACGAGAACAAGGCATCCATCTTGCCACAAAAAATATAGCGCTCAACTTAATAAAAAAAGGCACCGCCATTGAGATCATCGCTGAGGTGACCGGCTTGTCAGAAGCCGATATTAAACAAATTTCACTATCCCAGTGAACTCTAATTTTTCTTTGCGCCCTTACGACTGGGTATCACTAACAATCGGCCAAAAAGCCTACCGGACTGCCCCGACCATGATCCCCCTATAAATGCTTAGCTTATTTTATTTTCACCCTCATGGGTAGTCTTCGTTTTTTACTGGCCTGTTTGGTGTTGCTGAGTCACCTTGGCATCAGCATTGTCGGACTTAATCCGGGAGTCATTGCTGTCGTAATTTTTTATGTGCTCGCCGGTCATGTCGTTGCCGGTTTGTGGACAAAATGGCAATACCAACCCAACCCGTTAATGTGTTTTTATCATGACCGAAGCTGGCGAATTTTTCCGCAATACGGCGTCGCCATTCTTTTTGCGACGCTGCTGTGGCTTAATGGCTCGCAGTCGTCATTTCTCACCAAACCCCCCGCCCTAGCGGACTGGCTGTCCAACATCCTCATCGTCCCCTTAAATTATTTCATGTACTCCGGACAGGATCGCTTTACGCTCATTCCACCGGCCTAGTCGTTGGCGACTGAGATACAATTTTACCTGCTGGATCCATTTTTGTTATCGCAAAAACTGTCGCGGCTAATAATCTGCATGGGCCTGAGCCTGATCATCTTTGTGCTGGCGCAATGTCAATGGCTCAACACCGACTATTACGGTTATCGACTGCTACCGGGCATCCTATTTATCTTCCTAATGGGCGCTATGCAAGAGCTAAGCGTTGATCATAAAGTCTTAACCCAGAGCTTGGTCGTATTATGGTTGCTCAATGCCCTTTATCTGCTTTGGCTTTGGGTATGGGGAACTTATATTCCTAATAACCGCGAAGTGTCCTTAGGTTTATTGATCGCTATGCCCCTACTGGCCGTCTTAAATAAAAAAAATCTTCCCGGAAAGAATGCTAAAATTGGATACCGCCTTGATAAAAATCTAGGCGCGCTATCCTACGGTGTTTTTTTATATCATTTTCCAATCATCTGGTTACTAAAATTGCAATTGCCTGTGTCGGCAGTCACAGATATTATTATCGCCATAGCGCTGACTATCAGCTGCGCCGCTATCGGTCATTGGGGAATAGAGCGCCCACTCTGGCGACGATTCCGGTAATTTCAGAACGGTAAAATGAATTGGACTCATCACTCAAAACAATTCAGATTGCCATTAACCATAAAAAATTAGTACAAGGGATGGTTGACATTTGTAAACTGGATGACTAAGCTATAAAACAGTGCATATTTTTAAAGGCGGTAATTAGTACTTTTTTGATGTATATGCCAAAACTTCCCTGTAACGTAAATGCTAGACCTTTATCAATTTTTCTTGAGGATATAACCATGCCAGCACCTACATTAACTAATCAACAGCTGATTTCAGCTTTTTATGTGGCTACCTTTGACAGAGCACCGGATGACGCAGGTCTAATCTACTGGACAACGCATCTTCCTGCCGGCGCTAGCCAAGCAACGATAGCATCCACGTTAGCTGCCGGATTTTCTGGTAACCCCGTTTTTGTGGCAACTTACGGATCGGACACCCCACTGCAATACGTTACTGCACTCTATCTAAACGTACTGGGTGGGCCAGGCGATACGGGCGGCATAAATTATTGGGTTAACCAACTCCTCCCCATCACTAGCGGCGGCGCAGGACAAACTCAAACGCAAGTACTCGCCAATTTCGTGCTAAGTGCATTAACCATCGATCTGACTGTACAACCAGCGAATCTGACCACCGCCGAGTGGGTAGCGGCGCAAGATCGCCAACAATTACTGCTCAATAAAGTTAATGTAGGGCTGTACTTTGCCACAACATTGGGTGCCAGCTCCAACTTAAACCCACTTACCGACGTCAATACGATTGCCGGCCTGAACTCGGATC
>PMJA01000364.1:7528-7648 GCA_003158415.1 Methylobacter sp. | reverse complement strand
TGGTATTTATCCAGCGCCTGCTTGAGACCGTCGGTTTTCATTACGTCGGTGTGTTTTTTACTGCCGTGAGTAAAAGGCCCGATGCCCTGATCGACGCCGTCCTGGTTGACATAAATCAGC
>PMJA01000364.1:0-7519 GCA_003158415.1 Methylobacter sp. | reverse complement strand
TTGCCGACCGAATACAACATGACAGGCCGCTCAAATTCAGCTGCCACTTCACGAATGATATGGATGCTTTCGGCTTCCAGCTCTTTAAGGTGTGTTAGTTTATAATCAGTCATTAAAAGTCCGTCGGGATGGGGTGTCACGGTATGGTTATCGGGTGTTATCAATAACAAACCTTGCATTTTAATTTGAACGGGCTGTTAATGCCAGTCATCCCCTCAAATTATTCACATTGCTGTATGAAAGTCATTCTCACCGAAAAGCCCTCAGTCGCTCGCGACATCGCCAAATGTTTAGCCATCAACAGCAGGCGCGACGGCTATTTTGAGGGCAATGGTTATCAGATTACCTGGGCGTTCGGCCATCTGGTGGAATTAAAGGAACCCGACGAATACCATCCCGAATGGAAACGCTGGTCGCTGGAATCCTTGCCCATTATACCCGAACAATTCGGCCTGAAAGCGCGCGGTGATGAGTCTGCGCAAAAACAGTTAAACATCATCAAGCGCTTATTGGTATCTGCCGATGACATTATTTGCGCCACCGATGCTGGGCGGGAAGGGGAGCTGATTTTTAGATATATTTTGTCGTGGGCCGAGTGCTTGCAAAAACCGTTCAAGCGCCTGTGGATCAGTTCGTTGACGGATGACGCGATACGCAAGGGCTTTGCCCAATTACAGGATGGGCGCGTTTATGATGGGCTGTACCGGGCCGCCAAATGCCGTAGCGAATCGGACTGGATAGTCGGCTTAAACGCCACACGTCTGTATACGCTTAAGTTTGGCGGGCAGGGCCGATTATGGACGATAGGCCGCGTGCAAACGCCGGTGTTGGCAATGATTGTGCAAAAAGATTTGGACATAGCTCGTTTTATTCCCAAAGATTTTTGGGAGCTGCATACAGACTACAGAGCCGCCGATTTTCAGTATGTCGGCGGGCGCTTCGACCAAAAAGCCGATGCCGAAGTCTTGTTAAGCCAAATCGAAGGCCATGACTTTGAGATTACTTCTGTCAAAGGCAAACGCGAGCAGGTTTTTCCGCCATTATTGTATGATTTGACCGATCTGCAAAAAGACATGAGCATCCGCTACGGCTTTACCGCCGATCAAACCCTCACTTATGCCCAGCAATTATACGAGAAAAAACATATCACCTATCCGCGTACCGATAGCCGCTGCTTAACCAACGATATGAAGCCCGGCATGAAACCTTTGCTGGAAAAATTACGTCTTCATTTTGAAGCACAAATAGCGGCGCTGGATCTGGATCAGTTGCAACTAAACAGCCGTTATTTTAATGACGCCAAAGTGACCGATCACCATGCCATCATACCCACGACCACCTTGCCGGGATCGTTATCCGATCACGAGGCTAAAGTCCACACCGCCATCGTGCTACGGTTTATTGCGGCTTTTTATCCGCCTTGTGTTAAACAGATCACTACTGTTCTGGGTGCAGTTCAGGAAATCCCCTTTAAAACCACCGGCACGATGATAGCCTCACCCGGTTGGCAGGCGTTATATAAGAATGATGCACAAAGTCAGCAAGGCAACGAGGTGAAAATTTTGCCACTGTTTGTAGAGGGCGAAACAGGGCCGCAGCTGCCGGTTATTAACCAGGGCAAAACCACGCCGCCCAAAGCGTATAACGAAGCCAGCCTGTTGGGGATGATGGAGTCCGCCGGAAAAACCTGCGACGATGAAGAACTTAAAGAAGTATTAAAGGAAAAAGGTTTGGGCACGCCTGCGACCCGCGCCTCGATTATTGAAGTGTTGATCAAGCGCAATTATATCCAGCGGCAAAAAAAGTTATTGTTGAGCACCGAAGCTGGGCGGCATTTGATTGCCATCATCGCCGATGACCGCTTGAAGTCGGCGGCTATGACCGGAGAATGGGAAGCCAAGCTCAAAAAAATAGAACACAATGCCTACGATCCCGATCAATTCATGGCCGAGATTATTCAATTTACTAGGCAATTAAAGGCCGCATCGGCAAAGCCGCTCTATGACGACAGCCGCTTAGGCAATTGCCCGGTTTGCGGGCAGTCGGTTATCGAAGGTCGGCAAGGTTATGGATGCAGCGCTTGGAAAGAAGGTTGTAAGTTTGTGTTATGGAAGCAGGCCTACGGCGTTGCTGTTAGCCGTGATATGGCGAGCCAGTTGCTGCAACTGGGCCGAACCCTGAACGCTTACGCGGTTAAAATCAATGAGGATGTTTTTAATGCGCAACTGACGCTGAATGCAACGGGCGAGCTAGGCTATAACCGACAACAACAGCAGTCGGTGCTCAATGTGGCGGATGCTATCGGCGATTGCCCACTGTGTAACGGCAAGATTATTGAAACCGGCAAAGCTTACAGCTGTAGCGAATGGCGCAACGGTTGCAAAGTGGTGATATGGAAAACCATCGCGCATAAAAAAATAAGCCCGGCGATGGCTAAAAAACTGTTGGGCAAAGGTGAAACTGGCGTGCTGAAAGGTTTTAAATCGACTAAAGGCGCTGACTTTGAAGCTAATTTAAAGCTGGTTGACGGCAAAGTCGAAATGGATTTTGCCGGACGCTGATTTTTTCATTTGGATAGCAGCCTAAAGCAACCGATAATAGCCGCATTTAATTTAATCTATAGAGATAAAAAATGAGCAATGTCTTTAGTTTTACCGGCACTGTCGGCGCGGATGCCGAGGTCAGATATGCCGCATCAGGAATGGCGGTCTTGAATGTGCGGGTCGCCAACAATATCGGTTTCGGCGATAAACAACAAACGCTATGGATACGGGTGGCGTTATTCGGCAAACGTGCGGAAGGGCAGTTGCAAAACTACCTGAAAAAAGGTCAGCAGGTGTTTGTATCCGGTGAATTAACCCAAAGCGAATACAAAGCCAACGACGGCACGATTAAAACCAGCCTGGAATTGAACGCCAACATTATCGATTTGATAGGCAAGAGAAATGAGTCCGGCCAGCCGCAACAAACCAATCAGGCTTATGGCGTGCGCGAACAGACACCGACTCGGCAAGCGGTCAGTCATGATAACTTCGATGCGCCGTATGATGACGATATACCGTTCTAAATGATGTCGCATTTTTGAGGGTATGCGGCCTTGCTTTAACGATGCGCGGTAACAATTCGATAATTAAAACGAACGGCAGTCAATGCCGGTTTTGTATGATGAATTATTTTATGACATGTTAATTAAACGATTTTTTTTAATCTGCACACTGCCGACTTTCATGATCGGTTGTTCTGAATTTTACAGCTCTCAGCCACCTGCGCCTGTGTATGGCGGCGGTGCGACTGTTTATAGTAAAGCCCAGCCTGTGACTAAGCCGAAAGCACCCAAGCCGATAGTCCCTAAGCAGATAAAACCAGAGATTCCCGAGATAGTGACCACTACGCCGCTACAGGAGTCTGGTGCAGTAACAGCCCCGATGGAATTAGCCCCGGAACCCTTAACGCCCGAACAAGCACAGGAACAAGATGCGTTAGCATCAAAACAAGAGGCTGCGCAAGAACCCACGGCAGCACAAACGACGCAAGAGCCGGTGATTTCACCGCCCCCTGAGCCTGACTCTGCGCCGCCACATTTTGCGCCTTTAGAGTCCTTTGTACCGTTATCACCGGCGGTAGGCGCTTTAACTTTGGCGGCTAACCAAGAAAGTAAGTCGGGTAATATTGAGGCGGCGACGACGACTATCGAACGCGCTATCAGGATAGAACCCCGGAATGCAACCTTGTATTATAAGTTGGCGTTGCTAAGGCTAAAACAGTCCAAGCCCCGATTGGCCGAAGATTTGGCAAAAAAAGCGGTATTACTGGCTACCAATGATCCCCAGCTGAAGAAACACAGCTGGTTATTGGTTGCCAGGGCGCGAGAAATTCAGGGCGATGTAAGCGGCGGCAAAGAAGCGCGAAGCAATGCCGACAAATTTTAATCGGCGTTGTTTCTGTCTTTGCGGCTCCGGCATAGCCTATCAACACTGCTGCGGGCCGTTTCACACCGGCGAAAAAATACCAGCCACCGCTGTCACCTTGATGCGTTCGCGTTATACCGCTTATGTGTTGCGCAATGTCGTTTATTTGCAGGAAACCTGGGATGTAAGCTTGCGGCCTAATGTAATCGATTTTTCCAGGGAAAACATAAATTGGTTAAGGTTGGAAATCACGGACATCAAAAAAGGCGAGGCTAAGGACAGCAAAGGCGTAGTGGCGTTTAAGGCATTTTATAGCCAAGATGGCGAAGAACATGTCATGAATGAAATCAGCCGTTTTACGAAAACCAACGGCCGCTGGTTTTATCTCGATGGCGTTATTAAAGCGATGGGTAAAGTGGATCAGCAAACCAATTTGGGTAAGAACGCTCCGTGCGCTTGCGGTAGCGGCAAGAAATTCAAGCGCTGTTGCGGGGCCTGAGGGCGCTCGTCATAAATAAATATGGTGGGATAATAGACTGATAACACTTACTCAATCTCTCCCCACTTGTAATACAATAGCGTGCGTTGTGCTAGGAGGCTGTCCGAGAATAGGAACCGTAGCGAGGGAAAGCCATTTTGAGTCAGATTTTTTGGTCATTTGAGGCGAATAGTTGTTCTATTTAACGAAAATGAGCGGAAAATCTGGCCGAAATGGCTTTTCCGCAGTAGGTTTTCTATTCTTGGACAGCCTCCTAGGGCAGCTATTAATGCCGTCAATATGCATAGGCGTGTTATTGGTCAAAACAGGTGATCCTTATGACCCTATTCTGGCCAAAGCCGCCTTTGTGATGGGTTCTGCAATCATGTTACTGTCGTTGTTATGGGGCTGGCTATTACTGGTTAAGCGCATAAGGCGATAGCCGTCCGTGTTGAGCCCTTCGATAAACTCAGGAGAGCCTTGCCGAAGCATATCTTATGGAATAATAAACGCCTATATTCAATTCCGCACTCATGGAATCCGACCTATGAAAATCCTTTACAGCTTTGCCCTGCTGTTACTGTTACCCATCTGTCATGCCGAAGAAGAACCCGGCAAAATTTGCCTGTATATCCCGGAGCGCGGCGTCGAAACCGTTGTCATTGAACACAACTGCAAAAAAGGCGACATTATTCAGCTGAATAAATTGCATGTTCCTACCTTGTGCGATTTTAATTCGGCGATTGTCAATTATGACGGCAAAGAGCAGTTTGTTTGTGTTTATTTGGGCGAAAAACGCGTAACCCGCGAGGGCACCGATAGGCGGTATTAACGTATTGCATGCTACGCGCGCCTTAGTTCTTGACCCGTAGAAAAGCAAAGTCCACGAAAAAAGCAGTCGAAAAGGTACGATACGAGATCTTTCGTGCTTTTCGTGTCTTTCGTGGACAAATTCTTTTGGTAGATTCATTATTGGAAATTAATTTTCTCATAGTTCCCACGCTCCAGCGTGGGAATTCATCCACCAACGCTCCCGCGTTGCGTGACGCTGGAGCGTCACCGGCGGCATTCCCACGCCGGAGCGTGGGAACGATGTATTATTTACATTGTCCGTTTATTTACCGTACAATTTTAAGTAAATAAATAGGAGGATATTCTGATGCAAAAAGATACCACCCGCAGTTCCCGGCTTGAAGCCAGGCTCTCCGCAGACGCACTCGCCGTCATTAAACGCGCAGCCGAACTGCAAGGCCGCAGTCTCAGTGACTTCGTGGTCGCTGCCGCACAGGAAATGGCGCAACGGACGATTGAGGAAACCAGCGTAATCCGCCTGTCTCTTGAAGATCAGCGGCGTTTTGTCGATCTCCTGATCAACCCACCGGAAGCCAATCCCGCTCTGCAACGTGCCGCCCAAGCTCACGCCGAATTGATCCAAAGCCTGTGACGGTTTGTTTTACGATAGAACGGCTTGCTTCCGGGCATGACCGGACGAAGTTTTCTTAAATTCGGCAGCCTTCCTAAACAGCTGATTCTTCCCCTCACAAATCGAATTATCGGGGGATGACACAGCAGCTTATAAAGTATTAGTCATCGGCAAACGCAATGATGACTATGTTTATAAATGTAAGCCGTCTGGCTAAGTAGTGTGGGCAGACGGTTTTTCCCAGAATAGCTTACAGGCTGAATTTGACCCGATCATAAGTCTGATATAGGATGCTGCCGACGATAGGAGGCGCATCGTTCGCGATTGATGCGCTTCACTTTGTTCAGCACATCCTATGGCCCTACTGTCTACCGAACAACGAAAAGAAATATTAAAAGATTGTTTTATTGAAATCTAAAGTAAGCCCTCTCCAGTCGGTCGGAGGTTACACCTCCGACCGGCACGTTTGAATAACCCATTGTTACAAAATCCTTCAAGCGGGACGGAATTTGCAATCCCGTCCCTAATGTTTTTCGGTGCCTGAGCTAAGCCGCCACACACACCAACTCAAAACGTTTCGAACGGGGCTTGTGCCCCGTCCGGCTCAGGCGGGCAGTATTTATTGCGAGTTACCTTAAGTAAACGGTCTACAGACCGACATTCCGATTAATATTTTCGTGTCTTTCGTGCTTTTCGTGGACAGTATGTAACATCAGCTACTAACGGCGATTATTTTCACCCGCGCAAACTTTCTTTTGCCTACCTGATAAACATTTTCGGTATTCACCGGTATTTCCAACTTCGGATCGGACACTTTTTCGCCGTCTATTTTGACCGCGCCTTGATTAATCATCCTGATCGCTTCGGAAGTGCTGCCGACTAAGCCTGCCTCTTTCAACAGATTGGCGATGCAGAGGCCTGCGGTCTCGGTTTTTAGGGTCAACTCGTCCATTTCCTCGGGCATGGCGCCGCGCTGAAAGCGGGCTTCAAAGTTTTCCAACGCTTTTTCGGCTGCCGCCGCATCATAAAAGCGTTCAATAATTTCCTGCGCCAGCTTTACCTTGTAATTGCGCGGGTTCGCGCCTTGTGCGCAGTCCAGCATCCATGACTTGATTTCCGTCATGGGCCTGAAGCTGAGCAATTCAAAATAGCGCCACATGAGTTCATCGGAGATGGACATAAGCTTGCCGAACATATCGTCGGCGGCATCCGCGATGCCGATATAATTGTTCAGCGACTTGGACATTTTTTGTACGCCGTCCAGGCCCTCGAGTATCGGCATGGTGATGACCACTTGCGGTTTTTGCCCGAATACTTCCTGCAACTGACGACCTACCAATAAGTTGAATTTTTGATCGGTGCCGCCCAATTCCACATCGGCCTTCATGGCGACCGAATCATAGCCTTGTATTAACGGGTACAAAAACTCGTGTATGGCGATGGGCTGACCGCTTTTAAAGCGTTTGCTGAAATCGTCCCGCTCCAGCATCCTGGCCACCGTATGCTTGGCGGCCAATTGGATCAAATCGGCGGGCGACATGGCGTTCATCCAGCTGGAGTTGAACATCACCAGGGTTTTGGTCGGGTCGAGAATCTTGAAGATTTGTTCTTCGTAGGTTCTCGCATTATCGATAACCTCGTCGCGGGTTAAGGGCTTGCGGGTGACATTTTTGCCGGTAGGATCTCCGATCATGCCGGTAAAATCGCCGA
>PMJA01000134.1:1081-10702 GCA_003158415.1 Methylobacter sp. | reverse complement strand
ATGGTAGACACCTGGGTGACGGTCGGCTCTTGCGCGCAAATCGGTAAAAACGTACATTTATCCGGCGGTGTCGGCATCGGTGGCGTATTGGAACCTTTGCAGGCAGGCCCCACCATTATCGGCGACAACTGCTTTATCGGCGCCCGTTCTGAAATCGTGGAAGGCGTGGTCGTTGAAGACGGTTGTGTTATTTCCATGGGCGTCTATATCGGCCAAAGCACCAAAATCTTCAACCGGATGACCGGTGAAGTCAGCTTCGGACGCATCCCCGCCGGTTCGGTCGTCGTATCCGGCAACCTGCCTTCGGCAGACGGCAGTTACAGTCTGTATTGCGCGGTTATTATTAAACAAGTTGATGAAAGAACGCGTAGCAAGACCGGGATTAATGAGTTGTTAAGGGATTAAATATGCAGCTCGGGTTAGCCTGGGCTAACCCGACAACTACCGCTGAATTACACGGGAGTAGTCATAAATGGAACCAATAATCGATTGGATAAAAATATTTGGATTTCGGATTATTGAAGTTGTCCGATGGTTTTGCAAAAAAAAGAAAGTTTGGATTACACTGCTTCCGTTTATTGGTGCATATCTTTTATTCTGGCACACATCAGTCGGAACGTTGGGAGATCGGTTTCGATTTACCGGACTTACTCTCGAATTATTCGGTATAGGTGCAGTGGCCTATGGGATTAAGGAAACTCTAAATTCGTTTGGACGTACTCTTAAGGAATTTCTAAAACTCAGAGATAATTCGCCCGTTGTCGTCTCAATGAATGGGCGTAGTATATTGTCGGCATTAACTGTTTCAGGATTTGGGACACCCCTAGCACCAAACTCATCCGTCAAGGATAGAGTTACTTTTCTGGAAGAACTGCTCAAACAAGTACAGCTGCAAGCACATGAAAATAGAAAACATTTTGAAAATGAATTCAAAAAATCGACAGATACTTTAAATACTGAACGTAGCGAGCGAGAAGCCAGCGTTGAAAAAGTCCGGCAGATGCTTGAAAAATTTGCTGTTGATGGACTAGCCATTGAGTTGATGGGTGTCGTTTGGCTTCTATTCGGAGCCATTTCTGCTACTCTCTCAATAGAATTGGCATGTTTTTTTGATAGTTTTCCAGNNTCGTTCCCACGCTCTGCGTGGGAATGCCGCCAGAGACGCTCTGCGTCTCGCACCGCTGGAGCGGTGCAGGATTCGTTCCCACGCAGAGCGTGGGAACGATACTATACACATCACGCTTAAAACGTGCCTACAAAACACCACAAAATCAATAACAGACCATGATTAACAACGATGTATTGCGCCGAGTGCGCTACGCTTTGGAATTTAACGACCAAACCATGATTGAAATCTTTGCCTTAGGCGATGTAGAAATCAGTCGCGACGAGCTGCTCCACCTGCTCAAAAAAGACAATCAGGAAGGTTATGTCGAACTGGACAATCAACGCATGGATGCTTTTTTAAAAGGCTTGATTATTTATAAAAGAGGCGTGCTGGAAGCACCGCACGGACAGTCGAAACCGGCAGAACAGCCGCTGACCAATAACAGCATACTTAAAAAGTTAAGAATCGCCTTAAATTTTAAAGAAGACGATATGCTGAATACGCTAAAACTGGCCGATTTTGCTATATCCAAAGGCGAACTCAGCGCTTTTTTCCGGCAAAAAGGGCATAAAAATTACAGGGAATGCGGCGACCAGATTATCAGGAATTTTTTACAAGGCCTGACCATCCGTTATAGAGAGCAGGACTGATATAGCGCGTAAAAACACGGTAAAATTTGCAGGAAGATGATATATTCAGTCAATAGGACGATTGGCTCGGGTAAATGACGATAAGATCAACGGATACACTAAAACATTGCATAAAAAACGGCTAATCTATTAACTTTTACATCGTAAGGTAAACTAATGAAAAATAATAATGTAATTACGAAAAACCGTCTTAGTGCGATAGTAATAGGCTTACTGGCTTCCAGTTCGCTGGTGTTGGCGGCGAACTATAACGCACTGGATCATCAACAAAACAATTTTGGCAATTTGGATCAGCTGGCGCCGAAAGCGGGTGAACAGGGAGGACTCAACTCAGGGTTAGAATCATTGCGACAAGCGGAATTAAACAACAAAAAAGCCAATTATCTTGAAGTGATCGATCTTTTAAAGCAAAACAAGATTGACGACGCCGATAAGAAAATTGCCGAGTTATTAAAAAAGAACCCGGATGAACCCGAATACTATAACTTACAAGCGCTGTTGGAAACACTGAAAAAAGATACCGTTGCGGCGCAACAAAGCTATGATAAAGCCATTAAACTGGATCCAAAAAATATACTGGCGCTGTTGGGTTCGTCAAAACTGGCTTTAGATGCCGGGCAACTGGACAAAGCCAAGGATTTTGCCAATACCGCATTGGCTATCAATGATAAAGCCATCAATACTTATCTGCTGCTGGCGGATATAGCTTATAAGCAAAAAGACAATGCCGAAGCGGAAAAGGTTTTACTGACAGCGCAGTCAAAAGTAAAGGGTGATATTAAGACGGAAGTAGAAGTCATCAAAAGTCTGGGAAAACTTTATAGCATTCAGAAACAACCGGAAAAAATCCTGTCATTATGCGAAGATTTAGACAAACGTTATCCCGATAACGCCTTGGCGCTTAATCTGCTTGCGCAAGCTCAAATTGTTAATGATAAAAAACCATTGGCCGAGCAAACGCTGCAAAAGCTGATTAACCAGAACAAACAAGACATCGACAACCGGATTTTATTGGCCCGATTACTGAGCGAACACCCCGACAAAGAAAAAGAGACACTCGCGTTGTTGGACGAAACAGCCCTGATAGCGCCCGATAAACCGGAAGCGCTGGTTTTTAAAGCCGCCTATTTAATTAAACTGAAACGCACTCCAGAGGCCTTGCAATTAGCCGAGAAGATCGACAAACAGTTTCCAAAGTTAATATTGGGCAAACTGTTAAAAGGCGACGTGTATCTGGCAGATAAACAACTGGACAAGACCATTGAACAATATCAACAAGCCTATAAAATCCAGCCGAATGAAAGGGTCTTGTTTACCCTGGCTGATTTGATGATCGCCCAGAAAAAACAACCCGAAGCCATCAAGCTGCTGAATGATGCCTTGGAAAAAGACAAGAAAAACTTAAATATCCACTTTAAACTGGCGACTACTTACCAGCAGCAAAATGACCTCAAACAAGCTGAAGCGCATTATGACGCGATGCTGACCGAGCAGAGCGACAATGTCATTGCCTTAAATAATCTGGCTTTGCTTTATTTTCAAAAAAATGACCCCAGAGCGCTGGCGTTGGCAAAAAGGGCTTACGAGAAAGCGCCCGAATCGCCTGCAATTCTGGACACTTATGGTTATATCCTGATCAAACAAGGCCAAGTCAAAGAAGGGCTGCCCCTGCTTGAAAAAGCCGCCACCTTAGCGCCCAAAGCAGGTGACATACAGTTTCATCTGGCCGAAGCCTACGTTGCTAATAACAACACCCCAAAAGCCATAACCCTACTGGAACCCCTGGTAAAAGCAGAGCAGGATTTTGCAGAAAAAAAAGCGGCCGTTAGTTTGCTGGATAAGTTAAAGGCCAAATAAATAAAGGATTGTATCAATGGACATTCCTTATCTTGTTTATTTTATAAACGGCAGCAAGTTTTAATGTTAGAAAATTTATGGACGCCTGCTTAGATGCGGCAGTTCCAGCCGCTCTCTACGCGATGCTCTGGACGGTCTCTGCTTCTGTCTTGCATAGGTGGAATTGTGATGATTGTTTTTTCGATATACAATCGACCCTCAATTAGTAAAAAACATTCCCCATGTCAATTATGATGCGGGGAAACAAAAATACAATAATTACCCTGCGAAATTGGGAAGAACCCCAATTTCAATAAAATAAATTATTCTGGAAACAAATGAAAAGCAATTTATTAAAGTTTTTAACCCTCGTATCATTGCTTTTACCCACTACAGCTTTTGCTGCCGAAATTTCGGAAATTTTAAGCTCGCCCACGCCATTAAATATAACCAGTCATATCGTCGGATATCTTGCGATAGCCGTTACCGTACTGGCATATATCGCCGCCATGTCGGAAGAGGTGATTGCACTGCGCAAATCCAAGCCTATGGTCTTGGGGTCGGCGATCGTATGGTTTGCGATCTGTATTTACTATGCCCTACACGGCGAAGCCAAAGTTGCGGCAGCCGCCTTTGAAAGCAACCTGCTGGCTTACATCGAATTATTTTTGTTTATCCTGGTGTCGATGACTTACCTGAATGCCATGGAGGAGCGCGGCGTTTTCGACGGGCTTAGGATTTGGCTGCTAAATCGGCAATACAGTTACCGGCAGCTGTTTTGGATTACCGGAATGCTGGCTTTTTTGCTTTCTACCATTATCAACGGTATGGCGGTAGCCCTGTTATTGGGCGCTGTGGCGGCTGCGGTGGGTAAAAAAAAGAAAGAATTCGTCGCTCTGGCTTGCGTCAATATCGTCGTGGCGAGCAATGCCGGCGGCTCGTTAAGTCCTCTGGGCGGCATTTCGACACTGTTCGTTTGGCAGCATAAAATTTTGCCTTTTTATGAATTCTTTACTCTGGCGGTTCCCTGTCTGGTCAATTTCCTTTTACCGGCCGCGATTATGCATTTTTTCGTACCCAAAGAAACGCCGGCCGCCTCCTCCAGCACCATTTGGCTGCGTCGCGGCAGTAAACGGGTTATCTTTCTTTTCGTAGTAACACTGGCAATTACAGTCTGGTCTAATATTGTATTGGAACTGCCGCCTGCTGCGGGCATGATGGCGGGTTTGGGGTTATTGCAATTTTTCAGTTTTTATCTGACCAAGACGGCACAGGAAGTCAAAAGCGAATTCGCTCATGTCTACCAGCTGTTCCAGGTAGAAGCGCCTAAAGATAATAAAAAACAGGATTTTGACGTATTCAAGAATATCGGCAACGTGGATTGGGATACGCTGCTGTTTTTTTACGGGGCAATGATGATGATAGGTGCGTTGAGCTTTATCGGCTATCTAGATACTATCGCTCATTTTCTATTTGGGCAGATCAGCCCCACGGTCGCCAATATCAGTATCGGCTTGTCATCGGCGTTTGTTGATAACGGCACCTTGATGTTTGCAGTATTGAGCATGCATCCCGACCTTCCGACTGGCCAATGGCTGCTGTTGACTTTGACTCTTGGCGTAGGCGGCAGTTTGCTGGCAATCGGTTCAGCGCCCGGCGTTGCATTGCTGGGCCAGATCAAGGAAGGCTATACTTTTACCTTCCACATGCGCTGGATGCCGGTTATTTTGCTGGGTTATTTCGCCAGCATAGCCGTGCATTTCTGGATCAATGCCCGGTATTTTTAACTTAAATGCCTTTATAACCCGAGGTAATCGGATAGCGCCGGTCGCGACCGAAAGCCTTTTCCGTAATTCGGATGCCTGGCGGCGACTGCCTGCGTTTATATTCGTTTCTGTCGACTAAGCTGATCGCCCTGGCTACATCCTCGTGCCTAAAGCCTGCGGCAATGATGGTTTCGGCGGATTGATCCAGCTCGACATAACGTTCCAGTATCGGGTCTAAAACCTCGTAAGGGGGTAACGAGTCGGCATCAACTTGATCGGGCGCCAATTCGGCGGAGGGCGGGCGGGTAATGACGCGCACAGGAATAACATCGGATAGCGTGTTGCGATAGTTAGCCAATTGGTAAACCAGCAGCTTAGGCACATCCTTGATGGGGGCAAAGCCGCCGGCCATATCGCCGTAGAGCGTGGCATAACCCACGCTCATTTCGCTTTTATTACCGGTGGTCAACAACAGCTTGCCTTGTTTGTTAGAGAGGGCCATTAAAATAACGCCCCGGCAACGGGCCTGGATATTTTCCTCGGTGGCGTCTTTAGTGGTGCCTGCAAAAACCTCGGCTAACATGTCGGTAAAGGCATTGACAGCTGGCTCTATGGGAATGGTATGGTATTTCACGCCCAGAATTTTTGCTTCCAGCACGGCATCTTCATTGCTCATGTTTTGGGTATAACGGGACGGCATCAGTATCGCTTCAACCTTGTCAGCGCCCAACGCATCAACGGCCAAAGCCAATACCAGTGCGGAATCAATGCCGCCGGATAAGCCTAGAATGGCGCCTTTAAAACCGTTTTTACGCACATAATCTTTAATGCCCAGCACCAGCGCCTGGTATTCGCTGGAAATTTCATTGTATAGCGGCGCACAGGCCAATTTTATGGGCTTGTTGCCGTTAAACTCAACAACGCTGATTTGTTCCTTGAATTCTTCCGCCCGGAAGACGATGTCGCCTGTTGCATCGATGACAAACGATGCGCCGTCAAAAATCAGCTCATCCTGACCGCCCACCTGATTGACATAAACCAAAGGGATCTGAGCGGCTTTAACCTGTTCGCAAATAACAGCTTCGCGTTGATGGATTTTTCCTGAATTAAACGGTGAAGCATTGAGCGTCAGCAGTAATTCGGCGCCCGCTTGTTGGGTGGCGGCGATAATGCCGCTTTTCCAGACATCTTCGCATATCGTCAGGCCGATGAAAGTGCCGTTAAACTCAAACACACAAGGCTGACTGCCCGCCGTAAAATAACGTTGTTCATCAAACACGCCGTAATTGGGGAGCGCCTGTTTGCGGTAACAGGCCAGTATGACGCCGTCGTGCAGCACCACGGCGCTGTTGTAAAGTTTATCGCCGTCCTGTTCAGGAAAACCCAGCACCAGCGCAATGCCGACAACGCGATCGATAAGCTGATAAATGGCGTTATTAGCGGCGGCAATAAAATCGGCGCGCAGCAGTAGGTCTTCGGCGGGATAGCCGGTAACGGCCAGTTCAGGAAAGACGATAATGTCCGCATTTAATTGATCACGCGCATAAACAGCGGCGTCGATGATATTGTTAACATTGGCGGCGATATTGCCGACCAGGAAATTGATTTGTGCGAGTGCGATTTTTAATGACATAAAGGCTCAGGGTACTGGCGAAAAATAGCGGGTAGCTTGTCATTATACGTCTTTGCAAGCCTGTGTTGATCATCCTAAAAACCAAATGGGTGAAAGCCTGTAATACCCTCGACGGCGCAATCAGTTACACAATTTGTCAATGCTTTGTAAAGCTTTATGTTAGCATGAGGTTTTTGGCTTTGCTGTAAATAAGCGTGTTAAATATCTTATGAGCTTTTGGAAAACCAAAAAATTGGCTGAAATGACTAGCGAAGAATGGGAGTCATTGTGTGATGGCTGCGGCAAATGCTGTCTGCACAAGTTAGAGGATGAAGATACAGGGGAAATAGCCTACACCAACGTCGCTTGTAAACTTATTAATCTACATACCTGTCGATGCACTCGTTATGCCGAACGCACCGAATTAGTGCCTGAATGTCTGAATTTAAAACAATACGACTTTACGCAATATCACTGGCTGCCTGTAACCTGCGCTTACCGTTTGTTGGACGAGGGCAAAGAGCTGCCGGTATGGCATCCCTTGCGTTCGGGACGCGCCGCGAGTGTTAAAAAAGCGGGCGCTTCAATCGGTAGCTACGCCATCAAAGAATCGGCGGCAGTGAATCTCGAAGATCATATTATTGAATGGCTAGCTTGATCCGCGCCAGTCGACGCTTTTCCGGGTATGGGCACGAGGCGATGATCAGGGTTTAATGTTGATAACAATCCCCGCGCCATCTATCGTTTTTCGTTTTTCCGCTTGCGGTTCCGGCGACATCAATAGTCCGCCATTCAATTCTAACGGTCTCGGATTTTTTTGGGAGTCGGTTGGAAAAATACTAATTGTTTCAATAGGCTCAGCCCATTTTTTCTCAAGATCGTTGTTTTCAAAGCCTTTAAACGGCACAGAAAGATCCAGCGGACTTTCAAGTTCGTTACGGTCATCGACTGTTGTTGTGATGCTTTTTTGTTTTGTTTTTTGCGGACTTACTTTGACGGTTTTTTTTGTTTCCGGCGGGCTGTCTGTGTTTTCAGCTACCGCTAATTTAAGTTCAACCGTTGTTTTCTGGTTGTCGATGGCCAAACTGTCGTTTTTAACCGGCAGCTTAAAGCCGCTTAGAAAAACCCATAAAGCAGCTAAAAAACTTAATAAGACTATACGGTAATTCATCATCTTGCATTTCCACTTCAGTTATTAAAGTAACGGATACTTGTAGCGCGTAGTTGATGATCCAGCTGACTCTCAGCCTCAATAATTCCGCTGTACTGAAAATTTTGCCAATAAAATCAATGCGGTTTTATATTCTGAGTCAGGCAATACGCCGAGTACTTTGATGGCTTTTTCAGCCTCTTCGTCTGCGCGTTGTTCCGTATAGAGAATCGCTTGGGTGCTTTGCACGATCGCATAAACCTCGCTGAAGGCGTCACGGTTGCCGTTTCTAATGGCGTCAATAATGATCTTTGCCTGACTTTCGCTGCCTTTTTGTATGGCGTAAATCAAGGGTAAAGTCGGTTTGCCTTCTGCAAGATCATCACCGAGATTTTTGCCCAAGTCTTCCTGGCTGGCTTTATAATCGAGCGCGTCATCAATCAATTGAAAAGCAACCCCTAAATGTTGTCCGTACTGCGCAAGATTTTCTTCTATTTCGGCGGATGCGCCGATTATAACTGCGCTCAATCGGGTCGCGGCGCTGAATAGAATGGCTGTTTTTCTGGCAATAACTTCGAGATATTTTGCTTCTGTCGTTTCAGGATTATTGCAATTTAACAACTGTAAAACTTCGCCTTCGGCAATGGCGGTGGTGGTTTTTGACAGGATTTCCATCACGCGCATATTACCGGTGCGCACCATCATTTCAAAAGCACTGGAATACAGGTAATCGCCCACTAATACGCTGGCGGCATTACCCCAAACGGCATTGGCGGATTCTTTACCGCGCCGGAGATCGGATTCGTCAACCACATCATCATGTAGCAGTGTTGCCGTATGAATGAATTCAATGACAGCGGCAAGTATCAGATGACTGTCGTTGACGCCACCCAGCGCCTTGGCGGCCAACAACAACAACATGGGCCGCAGGCGTTTGCCGCCGTTGCCGACGATATAGCGCCCCATCTGGTTGATGAGAATAACATCGGAACTTAACTCGTTAATGATAAGCTGATCGACTGCTTTAGCTTCGGCTGCGGTTAAATTCTTGATCGAATCAAAATCAATCGATGCCGGTGTGTGCGAGGGTGATTGTGAGTGCGATACCATTGATTTAGTGCAAAATAGGTAAGTATTGGTTATTTTTCATAGTGATAACTATAAAACATAAGTTAATTGGGTTATTATAACCCAATAGAAAGCTAACTGCCCATGCTATTGAATAAAGCATAGGCCTGTCGGAGCATTCTTATGTTACTTTCGCTTATGGCGATTCCGGGTCTGAATAAATTTGTTGTTGACTCGGCTTCGTTTTAAAAATATAATCTTCTGTTCACTTTATAACAGATTAATGCTTGATGGAGCTTGCGCCGATGTATGCGGTAATTCAAACAGGTGGTAAACAGTACCGTGTTGAAGAAGGTACTTACTTAAAAATAGAAAAACTGGAGCTGGGCACAGGCGACAGCATTGAATTTGACAAAGTGCTGATGATTCAA
>PMJA01000134.1:0-928 GCA_003158415.1 Methylobacter sp. | reverse complement strand
AAATTTCACGCCGGTGATAATGTAGGTTGCGGAAAAGATCATACCTTGTTTGCTACGGCAGAAGGTAGAGTGGTTTTTCAAGTTAAAGGCCCTAAAAGCCGTAAATTTATCAGTATTGTTGCTGTATAAATTATAACTGCATTACAGTTAACAGTTTTGCAAGCCGGGTTAGATAGCGTAACCCGGCAGCTTTAAAAAAGCTCCGTCCATCATGGCGGGGCTTTTTTTGTTTTTATCGGTTGGTTTTTAAGTGTGGCGGCGTGTGAGTTATGAGATTTGTTGACGAGGCAGAAGTTCGTGTAGAGGCAGGTGATGGTGGCAATGGCACTATCGGCTTCCGGCGTGAGAAATATATCCCCATGGGCGGCCCGGATGGCGGCGATGGCGGCGACGGCGGCAGCGTCTATCTGATTGCCGTGGAGAATGTAAACACGCTGGTGGATTTCAGATACCATGCTGTGCATAGAGCCCAGCGCGGACAAAACGGCATGAGCCGCAACTGCACGGGCAGAAAAGGCGACGACAGCTATGTGCCGGTGCCGCTGGGAACGCAAGTGTCCGATAAGGAGACCGGCGAAGTCATCGGAGATTTAACCAAAATCGGCGAAACGTTGCTGGTTGCCAAAGGCGGCTTCCACGGCCTAGGCAACACCCGCTTTAAAAGCAGCATTA
Source organism: Methylobacter sp. (assembly GCA_003158415.1). GTDB lineage: Bacteria > Pseudomonadota > Gammaproteobacteria > Methylococcales > Methylomonadaceae > Methylobacter_C. Next base: position 256 of record PMJA01000134.1, on the reverse strand, counting down.
ACAGGGCGCCGCAGAAAGCCAGTAAAGGCAGCGAAGGCGAACATCGCGTACTGCTGCTTGAACTGACCCTAATTGCCGATGTCGGCTTGTTGGGGATGCCCAATGCCGGCAAGTCCAGCCTGATACGCGCGGTATCTTCGGCAACGCCTAAAGTCGCCGATTATCCGTTTACCACTTTGCATCCCAATTTGGGCGTGGTCAGCGTCGATGATTTGCGCAGCTTTGTGATTGCCGATATACCCGGCGTTATTGAAGG
>PMJA01000335.1:6101-6356 GCA_003158415.1 Methylobacter sp. | reverse complement strand
TGGACTCGGAGCAAAACGTGTAGTAATAGTCATGGTGATAAGATTTCGTTAGTTAGTTTGTTGAATATTCAAGCTTATGGGCGCAGAGCACGCGCCGTCAACGCTATGCCGTTAAAACGAATGCCGTCCCAACCGTATTTGATGAACAATCTGATGTTTTGGTGGCCTGACCCTTGCGGGTCATTTAAAACATCCAGCCGGTAATAATCACCGAACAGGTTTAAGGTTTGCGGCTGGTTAAGATTGTGCATTCGG
>PMJA01000335.1:0-6059 GCA_003158415.1 Methylobacter sp. | reverse complement strand
AAATTAACCCTTCTTCAAAATCCGGCCTTTTTCCCGCTGCCAATCGCGGTCTTTCGAGGCCGCGCGCTTGTCGTGCAATTGCTTGCCCTTGGCCAGGCCGATTTCCAGCTTAGCCCGGCCGTTTTTCCAGTACATGGACAGCGGAATCAACGTGTAACCTTTGCGCTCTACCGAGCCGATCAGCTTATTAAGTTCATGGCGGTTCAGTAATAATTTCTTGGCGCGGATAGCATCCGGCTTGATATGCGTGGACGCCGACAACAGCGCAGATATATGCGCGCCCGACAACCAGGCTTCGCCGCGCTTTAGCACCACATAACTTTCTTTGAGCTGCACCCGGCCTTCCCGCAGACTTTTAACTTCCCAGCCTTCCAACACTATCCCCGCCTCAAAGCGCTCTTCAATAAAATACTCATGCTTGGCCTGACGATTGACGGCTATGGTTGCATTTTGCTGAGTTTTATTTTTTTGGGACTTTTTATCGGCCATAGTGGGTAAGTTGTAATTTTTAAACTGACGTAAAGGAATAATTTTGTTATTTTACTCGATATTATTAATAAGGTGAGTTTTTAATAGGCGCTCAAATGACGGACACAAAAAAATCAGTACACGGTGCATGGTCATCACGTTTCGCATTTATTCTGGCGGCAACCGGTTCGGCGGTGGGCTTAGGCAATATCTGGAAGTTTCCCTACATTACCGGAGAAAACGGCGGCGGTGCATTCGTCCTTGTTTATCTGGCCTGCGTAGTGCTGATCGGCATCCCGATCATGATCGCCGAAACTATGCTCGGGCGGCGCAGCCAACGCGACCCCATAGAGACGATGGAACTGTTGGCCGACGAAGCGGGCGCGGATAAAAACTGGCATTATCTGGGCTGGATAGGCGTCATCGCGGGCCTGTTAATCCTGTCCTATTACAGCGTGATTGCCGGCTGGGCGACGGCTTACATCTTTAAAGCCTTTGCCGGTAGTTTTTTCGATGCCGACGGCGTAGCTATAAAAGGGATTTTTAATGACTTTGTCGCAAGCCCTATCCAGTTGATTTTCTGGCATTCGCTATTCATGCTGGCGACCATGCTGATCGTGGTGCGCGGCGTGCATAACGGCCTGGAAAAAGCCGTAAAATGGTTAATGCCCGCCTTATTCGTATTAATGCTGTTATTGGTCGCTTATGCGATGACTACCAACAGTTACTACCAGGGCCTGAATTTTCTATTTGTGCCCGATTTTAGCAAACTGACCGGTAACTCGGTATTAACGCGATGGGCCACGCCTTTTTTACCCTCAGCTTGGGCATGGGCGCGATTATGGTTTACGGCTCTTATCTGCCTAAAAACGTATCGATAGCCCAAACCGCATTTTTAATCGCAGGTGCAGACACCATCGTGGCTTTATTGGCGGGCATTGCCATTTTCCCTATCGTGTTTGCCAATAACCTGCACCCCGATTCCGGCCCCGGACTCATCTTTCAAACCCTGCCGATTGCATTCGGCGCAATGACCGGCGGCTGGTTGATGGGCATCTTGTTTTTTGTAATGCTGGCGATTGCAGCCCTCACGTCCTCTATTTCCCTGATAGAACCGGCAGTGGCATGGCTGGTTGAAAGCAAGGGTTTGAGCCGCGAAAAAGCCTGCTTATGGTCGGGTTTGGCGACCTGGTTGCTGGGTCTGGGCACGGTGTTTTCCTTTAATGTCTGGTCCAACTTCAAGCTTTTCGACCGCAGCATCTTTCAATTGCTGGATTACTTGACCGCCAATTTAATGCTGCCCATCGGCGGCTTTTGCATCGCGGTGTTTGCCGGCTGGATTATGAAGCAAAAACACAGCGAGCAGGAACTGAACATGCCGGATGCCAAAAGCTATCAACTGTGGAAGATTCTGATCAGTTATGTCGCGCCGCTCGCGGTGTTTTTTGTATTCCTGCATGTCATCGGAGTGCTATAGTGACGGTCGTACAAAAAAGCGCACTGGTTAAATATTCCGCACAACAAATGTACGATCTGGTTTGCGACATCGACGCCTATCCGCAATTTTTGCCCTGGTGCAGCGGCAGCCGCATACTCAAGCATGAAGGTGAAGTGATTGAAGCCGAATTGTTGATTGCCAAGGGCGGCTTTAAAAAAGCGTTCTCCACCCGGAACCGGGTGGAGAACGGCAGCAAAATGACCATTTCTTTGCTGAACGGCCCTTTTAGCTACATGGAGGGCGCGTGGAATTTCACGCCCTTGCGCGAGGACGCCTGCAAGATTTCCCTGGATCTGGAATTCGAAATGCCAGGGAAACTGGCCAATCTGGCCTTTGGCGCTGTATTTAACCAAATCTGCAACACCATGGTGAGTTCCTTTACCGGTCGCGCCAAACAAGTCTATGGCTGAAGTCTTGATCGCTATTGAAGTGGCTTACGCCACCTCCGAACAGCAGGCGCTGATTGCCCTGGACATGCTGGAAGGCGTGACCGTCGAACAGGCGATAAGGGCATCAGGCTTATTGGCCCGTTTCCAGGAAATAGATGGAGCTGACATTAAGGTCGGTATTTTCGGCAGCGTTTGCAAGTTGGATCAGCCGTTAAAGCAAGGCGACCGGGTGGAAATTTATCGGCCTTTGCGCCATGACCCCAAAGAAGCGCGGCGGCAGCGGGCGGCAAAGGAATATCATTTTTGAGTATTACCTTTATGTTGTTTAAATTTTATAGGAAAAACTATGCATTTATATTCGAATAACTTAAAACAAACACTGCTTTTTTTAGCGCTTTGTAACTCAGCGTTTGTTATAGGCGGCTGTTCCCTTTCAGACAGTTCAGGAAGCATTTCGGACTCGACAAGTTCCATTATTAGTAGTCCTTCTTCCGTTTCTGGAAAGAGCAAAAAATACCCCAATGAAGTTGCTGATTATACGATGGCTTATGTTAAATCTTCGCAGCCGGATGCGGATTACAATTCTTTCCTTAAAGGGCTAAGTGATATAGCTGCAAAAGAAGGCGTTACAAACTGGGAGCAAGATACTCGAACCTATATAGGTATCGGAAAAGGCTTAAAAAAAGCTAATGTTGAAGGTACTGCTTATGAAACGTATAAAACTAATTTTGCCCAGGGCGACTCCAAAAAAATGGAAGACATTCAGGATGGTTATGAATCCGACAAGTAACAGTCAGTCCGGTTGATTTATTGCTCTATTTTAAATAGGCTTCAACAGTTTTGCGTGTAAATCATGCGCTTTAGTTTGAAGCCTTTTTTTAATAACGCGCTTCTTATTGCGTTAACTCTTTGTCCTGTTTCGGCTTTTGCCGCATCGTTTGAATACCTTTATCTGGAAGCGAATGAGGGTAATTCTAGCGGTGGGCACAGCGCCTTACAATTAGGCGATGAAATTTATCATTATCAGCATCATGATTCCGGTTTAATTCGCCTGCTCAGACAAGATAAACAGGAATTTCATTTTCTGTATCGTTTTGTGCAAAATAGACCGCTTCATCTGAGCCATATTGAGGTATCCGAACAAACCTTTACACTGCTTAGTGAGCATTTCAAGTTGCAGTTTCTGGCGCAGGATCAACAATTCAAACAACTGAATGACTTGCATAAAAATCGCGTTCTGTTAGGTCGATTGATACATAAGCAAAGCGCCAATAATGATATTTTTTTAGATGCTGATTTTTCTTCGGCTTTACGACTAAAGGGCGCAGGTCTTTTTTATGCCGAACAAGAATTAGACAGTCCCAAAAAAAATGAGCCCAACAGCAACATAAGGGGTGTGCGATTTCGATCGTCACTTATTATTGAAATGTTGCGGGAGAAAATAGCACAATACCATGGCCAAGATTACCTTTTGCAGCGCCGTGAACAAATAAGCAATGACATCAAAACCCTAATGCCCAGCCATTGGCCTGTAGTAACATCAATTTTGTCGAAAGATAACTTCCCCCCTGCCATTAATTCATTTGCAGATAGTTATGAAGATTATTTAACCGGATTAGTCGTCATAAAAGTGCTGATGGAAGCCCAGCCGCTAAATTCTGATGCTTATTTTGTAACCTCTGAGGCAGTGACTCCGGAACAAAAGGAAGTATTAAAGAGATTGCGGGATCAACTGACCTTAAGCCTGATAAAGTCAGTTAATTCCGGTCGACCTGATTGGGGTTATGCTGCTTTAGTTAATATGGCCCGGCTTGTTGCGGTTGAGCTTTCATTACATTTGGGGCTATGGGTTTTTATTGACGATTATGCGATGGACAGTGAATGGATCAGCGCTGATCAATTTGCCCACAACGCAACACAAATGGGAACCCAGATTAACGATGCGCTGACCCATTTTATACAGACCCGGAAAACAGTGTTAAGCCCTGGCGGGCTTACTGAAAGCAACTACAGCAAACTTGAAATGACCGCTAACCGATATTTTGAATTGCTCAATGGCAAACGGCATAAGGCTATTCGCTATATAGGTGAAAAAGCGCTACCCACTAAAAGTATTAGCCTACCGAATTGGCTTGTTCCTGAGTTGACGCAACAACAATTGGCTTTGGCATTAAGCGAGCTGGATAGCTATGAAACACAATTGCTACAGGAATTGGCAGAACATTATCAATATAATTTGATTACTCGTAATTGTGTTACCGAACTGTTTAGAACAATTGATCAGGCTTTGTTACAAAAAAACAAAACGGATAGTGGACAATCAAAACCTGCCGAATTGTTAATAACAGAATCTACGAATCGCCTAGGCGGCAACGTTTCTGCCTATTATAATTTTATCCCTTATATGTCGTTTCAGTCGGTGCAAGACCATTACAATGTGACGCAAAGTGAGGTATTAAATTCCTACCGTGGTCAGCAATTGCAAAAGCTTTACGCTCGGAATAAAGGGTTGATGAATGTATTGCGCGAATCTAACACTATCACCAGCACGTTGTATGACTATAATTCTGACGATGCTTTTTTTGTTTTTTTTACCGATGACACACTGCTATTTAGACCTGTTTTTGGACTATTCAATACCGCCGCCGGTATTGGTCAAAGTGTATTTGGCTTGTTAAGCTGGCCTTTTGATTCGGGGGAAAACCTTAAATTAGGGGTGACAGGGGTTTTAATGAGCCTACCCGAATTATTATTTTTCAATATACGCAAAGGAAGTTACAAATATTTGTCTTACATTCAATTTGTGGATGATGAAAAAGCGACATATTGATTTTTTTCATTCCAGTCATTGCTTACCGCTCTGACATTGGAATCATTTGATTAAATACAACATGAAAATGTCGGGCACGAAAAGCATGTGCCCACCCTACCCGGCTGCTCGCCAAGGCAGCGCCGCGCGCGTCAAAAAAATCAAAATCAAAATCTTCTTTAATGCTTTTGCTGTTTCTTTAGGTGGATTGCATTATAATGAAAGTTATAACATACCTTCTTCATTATGGTGATTAATATGCACACGCTTAAACTTACACAAATCGGTAATTCAGTTGGTTTGATTTTTCCCAAGGAGATTTTGAATCGACTAAAGCTTGTAAAAGGCGATACAGTATTTTTAACAGATGCTCCTGGAGCCATTACTATTACGCCATTTAATCCTGACTTTGACGATCAGTTAGAGATTGGACGTGAATTTATGCGCGAATATAGAGATACGTTTCAAGCATTAGCAAAATGAACGATTGGAAATGGATTAATAAGCAGCTTTTAATTATTTTGCATGATGAGAGCTTGGTTTTACACGGTGGCACACCAGGTATTCGTGATGAAAACTTATTAGACTCAGCTCTCCACAGACCTTTAAATTTGGCTGCCTATAGAGAGCCGGACTTTGCAGAGTTAGCAGCTTCTTACGCCGTTGGCTTGGCTAAAAATCATGCTTTTGTTGATGGGAATAAACGCGCTGCATTTTTATCTGTTGGTTTATTTTTGGGAATTAATAAATATAAGCTTTTAGCTACCCAAGTTGATGCAACACTGATGATGGAGGGGATCGCTGGCGGTGAAATAATGGAAGTCGAGTTTTCTAATTGGATACGTTTGAATTCACTAAAACTTTAAAAACTACATTATTTATCTGTCGACAGGGC
>PMJA01000174.1:11569-12636 GCA_003158415.1 Methylobacter sp. | reverse complement strand
GCGGGCGCCATAATCAGCATGTTGGGGATGCAGCTCAGGTAGCTGTAATCAAAACTGCCGGCATGGGTGGGACCATCAGGGCCGACTAATCCGGCGCGATCCAGCGCAAACAGCACGTCCAGGTTTTGGATGGCGACGTCGTGGATCAGCTGGTCGTAACCGCGCTGCAAAAAGGTTGAGTAAATCGCCACCACCGGTTTCGCACCCTGGCAGGCTTGGCCTGCGGCCAGGGTTACGGCATGTTGTTCGGCGATGGCGACGTCGAAATAGCGTTTGGGGAACTGTTCGGAAAATTTCACCAGCCCGGAACCTTCGCGCATAGCCGGGGTGATGCCCAGCAGGCGTTCATCCTGTTCGGCCATGTCACATAACCAGTTGCCGAACACTTCGGTGTAGGTCGGATACGGCGACGGCACGGACTTGGGCAGACTGTCCTGACTCGGATCGAAGGCCGGTACGCCATGATAGGCCAACGGGTCTTTCTCGGCGGGCGCATAGCCTTTGCCTTTTTTGGTGACGATATGCAAGAAGCGCGGGCCGGAGATATGTTTTAAGTTTTCCAGCGTAGACACCAGCATATCCAGGTCGTGGCCGTCTATGGGGCCGATATAGTTGAAGCCGAGTTCTTCAAACAGGGTGCCCGGCACGATCATGCCTTTCATGTGTTCTTCGGTGCGGCGTGCCAGTTCCCAAACGCTGGGCATTTTGCTTAAGGCTTTTTTGCTTTCTTCGCGCACCGACGAATACAACTTGCTGGATAAAATCTTGGTCAGGTAGTTGTTCATCGCGCCGACCGGCGGCGAGATCGACATGTCGTTGTCGTTCAATATCACCAGCAGGTTGGCGTCGATGGAACCGGCATGGTTCATGGCCTCGTAGGCCATGCCGCCGGTGATGCTGCCGTCGCCGATGATGGCCACCATTTGTTTGTCTTCGCCTTGCAATTCCGACGCTATCGCCATGCCCAATGCGGCGCTGATGGAGGTGCTGGAATGGCCGACGCCAAAGGCGTCGTATTCGCTCTCGGCCCGACTGGGAAACGCCGAAACGCCGCCCCGGGTGCGGAT
>PMJA01000174.1:305-11548 GCA_003158415.1 Methylobacter sp. | reverse complement strand
CCCGCCGAAAAATGGCCGCCGGAAATGCTCACGGTATGGGTTAAATACTCGCGCAGCTCTTTCGCCAGGGGTTTTAGCTGGTCTTTGTCGAGTTTGCGCATGTCGGCGGGGCTGTTGATGGCGTTAAGCAGCGGGTAATCAGGCAATGTATTCATAATTAATAGAGGGGTTCGCGATAGAACATCAGAATGATGCCAATCTGAAACAGGGCGGCAACAGAAATAAAACCGGCAATCTCTTTACCCGGTGTGTCCAGCTTTAATTCCAGCCAGCGACCGCATGCCAGAATGAGGGAAAAAATACCCATAGTGGTGTGCCCAACCTGAATAAGGAATGCGCTTTTAGCTTGAAAGCCAACATGGGAATGAGTGAGCAGCATTAAGCCGCCGAAAGCGGCTAACAGGGGAAATACGAAAGGCAACCGGCTGTCGGGTTTTTTAGTTCTTCTGGCGCTCAACTCCATAATGCCCAACACAAAAACCAATAAAGTCGCAATCCGATGTTGTAATATTTCGCCGTTATTAAAGGTGCTTTCCCAAAAGCCTATCGGCCCTAATGGCCAGCTTTCAGCGTCACTACGGAAAAACAAAAAAATGCCCAAACAAACAAAGCCCAACGGCCAATACCGGGTTAACGGCAAATAGCCATCAAAAGTGGATAATGCGGACGGTAACCGCCGGATATAAGAAAGCATGGCAAAAAAACTCATCGTGGTCAGAAAAATGCCCGCGATATTGTGATTATAATTCGACCATTCGGTTGCGGCTATCGACGGCACTTGACCGATAATGGCGACACGCCCTGCTTCTCCGGCTAGCAGTGCCGTATGACTGGGTGAGTTGGTTTGCGGGATTTGCGGGCTAAAGACGCTCAACACCTCCTGCCAACTTGCCGTCAACTGAGGAATATCAATAGACGGGGGTTGCGAACTTAGACTGGCGGCAGTAAAAAGCAAAGTGACCAAAACAAAGGTTTCCGCTTCTATGTAATAAGGAACGCGTTTGTTGAGCGCATAAGAATTGCCGGAAACCCCGTATTCCAGCACGGCCTTTTTATTCAACCAGGCAAACCCCAAGGCGATAGCCATCAATGTGACCTTTACCATTAACAAATTGCCGTAACCGGTGCCGACCAGGCCGTTCCAGGTGTCGATGTATTGCAGGGCCATAGGCAAGCCCGATAGCAGTATCATGGCGACAGCCACCATACCGAACATGGAGAACCGGCGCAACATTGTCGGCCAATAGTCGGCCGAAACCTGTTTGCCTTGGTGCAACAGCCAAAGATTGACCAGCTGAAAAACGCCGCCGATCCAGGCGGCCGCAGCCAGCTGGTGTATGACTGTCAGCGTCATGAGCAGACCCCTGTTTTCAAAACGCCCTGCCGCATGCGCCAGCCATGCGCCTGAAATAATCATGGGCAAGGCCGCAACGGCAGCGGTAGTCCAGTGCGCCTTGGAAAAAGGATTTCTGCTCAAATACCGGTAACAATATCCCGCTAAAAAAACCGTCAGTATCGTGCGTATGAGGCCGCCGATGAATTGAGTCGTGCCTGCGAATTCAGGAAACGGCCAGCGCTCAAGCACCGCCGTCATCAACCAGATTTTAAGGATTATTTTAAACAGTTGCGCTGCTGCCAGTAAAAAACCGCCCAGGTAGATCAGGGTTATAGTTTTTTGCAGCAATACGGTATTGTACCCGCCCCGATTATTCCAGGGACGTAACACAAAAATCCCCCAGAACAGTCCGCCTATGATCAATGAGTAGCAAATCAGGTCAAATCCGCCTACCAGAGAATCGAGAAAATCAGCTATACCTGCCATTGCTAACGCCTATTGGGATACTGAAAAATGAATAACGTCTTCCGTTAAATGACCATCCGCCGCGAATACTTTAAGTCTGAGCGCATAATCACCTGCGTCCAGTGGCGGAATATGGGCAATAATCCGCCCCTGCTGACTGCCGATTTCCGCCGATAATAATTCCTGCTTGTCGCCTTTACGCACTAAAAATATTTGCGACAAACCCAGCTCTATTTTTGAGTTAAACGTAAGCTCCACCTGATCTTGCCGGTTGGCATGAATGGGCGTAATTTTTAATGAATAATCCGTGACCACCGCGTGGGCGGAAACCGGCGCTATCTGGCCCAAAGACAGCAACAACAGGATTAACTGAACCGGCTTTTTCATTGCTCCACCTCAGTGACTTTTCTTGCTCTTTAAGGCATGACCTGCCAGATTCTTACCCAAATCCCAAATAGATCCGGGTATTTGATGGGTATCGGCGATGGCTTTATCAAAAGAACTGATGATATGGTCACGGTCTTTTTGCGTCAGGTTTAACGGCGGCAACAGTTTAACCACGTTCATGCCGTGTCCTGCAACCTGAGTCAGTATGTGGTGTTCTTTAAATAAAGGGATGGTGACCATCTGGCAAAACAAGCCCTTATTGGCCGCTTCCAGCATGGCCCAGGCCGCTTTCAGCGTCAGGCTTTTAGGGGATTGAAATTCAATAGCGATCATCATGCCTTTGCCGCGTGCCTCTTTCAGGAACTCATAGTTGCCGGACAACGCGTTTAAGCTGTTAATTATATCCGTGCCGACTTTTAGGCTGTTTTCCACCAGCCTTTCTTCTTCCATAACGTGCAAGGTAGCAAGACCTGCGGCCATCGCCAAATTGTTTTTGGCAAAGGTTGAGCCATGCACAACGGCCCTGTCCATGCGGTTAAAAACGCTGTCCATAATGTTATGCGTCATAGCCACGGCGCCGACCGGCACAAAACCGCCGGATAAGGCTTTAGCCATGCAAATCATATCCGGTTTGACGTTCCAGTGATCGATAGCCCAGAATTTTCCAGTGCGCCCCAAACCGGTTTGAACTTCATCAGCGACAAACAAGGTGCCGTATTTTTTACATAAACGTTCAACTTCAGGCAAATAGTTGTCATCGGGTACGTTAACGCCCTTGCCCTGAACCGGCTCGACAATAAATGCCGCCACATCTTTATTGCTTAAAGCCTGTTCCAGCGCAGCCAAGTCATTAAAGGGTATGGGGCGACAACCCGGCAGTAGCGAACCAAAACCTTCACGGAAGATTTCTTCGCCATTCAGCGATAACGCACCCATCGTCAACCCGTGATAGCCATGTTCACAAAAAACTATTTTTTCACGCCGGGTGGTGTAACGGGCAAATTTGATGGCGGCTTCCACCGCTTCCGTGCCTGAATTGCAAAAGAACAGCTTATCGAGATTATCCGGCGTCGTTTTCAACAGCTCCTTGGCCAGCAAGCCGCTGAGTATGGAAACGTCCAACTGCACAAGATTCGGTAATTCCAGCGTTAGCGTCTCTTTTAAGGCGTCGATAACGGTGGGATGGTTACGGCCTATGGCAAATACCCCGAAACCGCTTAATAAATCCAGATATTCAGTGCCTTCCTGGTCATAAAGATATTGCCCGACGGCTCTTTGATAATGGCGGTCGTAACCGATGGTCTTTAACATTCTGACCATCTGATTGTTAAGATATCGCTCGTGCAAATCAAATTTGTCAGTGCTGTGTTGGGCAAAAAGTTCGGCAATGCTAAAAGTCATAGTGAGGCTAAAGGCTAAAGGCTAAAGGTTAAAGGCAAAGAGTGGTCTTGTTGTGTTCGGTTTTTTCATCTTTCGCCATTAAAATCGATCACTTCATCAAGATGTCCTGCTATGGCTTTTAGGGTGCTTTTTGCCGCCCTAAAATGTCGGCCCAATTTTATCAAATTAGGTAATTCAGCAGGGTGCAATGCTAGAAATAGTAATAATTTCCCTAGCACCATATCGCCCTGATCATTAAGCGCATAGCTAATTGCCCGGGGTAAACTCATATCAACCGGGTCGGCGATGACACGTATAGCCAAAAACGGGTGTCCGTGTTGCTTTGCGACCTTGGCTATAGCGATACTTTCCATATCCAGCGCAACCGCACCCGTCATAGCTTGTCGTTGTGTTTTGTCTTTGCTGGACGAAACAATGCTTTTACTCTCCGCCAAGCCACCCGTATGAACGGTTACAAATGGTGCTAGCATACTTTTTGTATGGCTGTGCCAATCGGTACAGACGCAAAATTTTGCGGCTGTACCGCCCTCGGCATCCACCAACTTGTCGGCCAGAACTAAATCACCTGGTTTTAATGCCGCACTGAGTGCGGCGGCGCAACCCCAGCTAATTAGCCGGGTTGCGCCTTGAGCTACGAGCAGTTCAGCGGCAGCCTGAGCATTGGCAGGGCCTGCGCCTGAATAAGCCACCAGCATCTTATCCGCAAACAACAGACACTGCCCTTTATCAATTTTTTTCGACGTCAGGGTCGTCAGTTCTTCAGGTAAGGCAACAACAAGTCCGGCGATCACTTCTTATTAAGTTCGTTGCGGTAACGCGCCAGCGCCCAAAGCGGGAAAAACTTGTCGTATCCGTGATACTTAAGGTAAAAAACCTTGGGAAAGCCGGGCGCGGTAAAACATTTATCATTCCAAACACCATCGGCCTGCTGATTGCGCAAGATAAAATCTATTCCCGCTTTTACTTCGGGACTGCGCGCCTCGCCTGCCGCCATCAGCCCCAACACCGCCCACGCCGTTTGGAAGGCGGTGCTGAAATGGTAACTTCCGCTTACACTTTTATCATGATAGCTGTAGTTATCTTCACCCCAGCCGCCGTCTTCACGCTGCGTAGTTTTTAGCCATTTTATGGCTTTGGTATAGACCGGGTCGCTTTTTGGCAGGTTGGTTTGCTCCAGTCCGAGCAACACCGACCAGGTGCCGTAAATGTAGTTGGTTCCCCAGCGGCCAAACCAGGAGCCGTCAGATTCCTGTTCGTTACGGAGGTATTCGATGGTGCGCTCTAAAGCAGGCAGGTATTCGGCATGGTTCTGAGCGACTTTAGCCATTAACATGGCGCAACGGGCGCTGACATCCGAAGTCGGCGGATCTAATAAGGCGCCATGGTCGGCAAAGGGAATTTCATCCAGGTAATAATAAGTGTTGTCGACATCAAAAGCCCCGTAACCTCCGTTTCTGGATTGCATGCCCACTATCCAGCCCGTCGCCCGATGTATGGATTCATCCAGATTCGGTAAGCAAGACTCCGCCATCGCAAAAGCTACCACCGCCGTATCATCGACATCGGGATAATACGGGTTTTCAAACTGGAACGCCCAGCCGCCGCCCGCCAAATCCGGCTTGGAATTGCGCCAATCGCCCGGCTCGTCCGACAATTGCTTGCTTTTAAGCCAGTCGTAGGCGCGCGTCAGCGCCGGGTTGGACATGCGATAGGCTGCTGCATCGGCCTTATCAACTTCCTGCAACGCTAAGGCGGCAAGCGCCGTGTCCCAGACCGGCGATAAACAGGGTTGGCAATAAGCATCGTGCTCGTTAATCACCAATAATTTATCGATGGCCTTGCGAGCGGTAACAACCAGCTCATGATCTTTGGGCATGCCTAATAGCAACAAGGCCTGATACGCCGCCATCATGGCAGGTGAAATACCGCCCAATCCATCTTCGCCGTTCAGCCGTTCAATAATCCAGTCTTTTGCTTTGGCTATCGCCAGATCATGTGATTTTTTTGGGATTAACGGACGTGTTGCCCGACCAAAAAAATCCAATCCCAGAAAAACCTTATTTAACACAGTTCTTTCTGGAAAATAGTGCCGTTCTTCGTCAGGATGGGTGACGAAAAGCTCCAGTATACCGACTTTATCCGGGTTTTTAGCGGTCGCTTTTAGCGAGCATAAAATGAACAACGGCACCATAACCGTTCTGGACCAGTAGGCGACTTTGTCTAAATGGAACGGAAACCAGCTGGGAAACAACATGATTTCCACCGGGATATACGGAACCCCACGCCACGGCAACTGCTCGAATGTCGCCAGGGCAATGCGCGTAAACACATTGGCTTTAGCAGCGCCGCCCTTGCCTAGGATATAATTTCTTAAGCGCGTCATATGCGCAGCATCAGGGGAGTCGCCCGCTAATTTCAAGGCATAATAAACTTTAACGCTACAACTGATGTTGCCCGGGCCGCCGGTAAACAGCGGATAACTGCCGTCTTCGGACTGGCGGGATCTTAAATAGTTGGCTAGCTTGGCCTGTAGCGGCACGTCAATATCATCCAGATAGTGCATCATCAGGATGTATTCTGATGGAATCGTGCAGTCCGCTTCCAGCTCGAACACCCAGTAGCCGTCCTTGTCTTGTAGGCTTAATAATTTATCCTGCGCCCGGCTAATGGCCTTATTAAGGTTATAGGCCTTGGAGTAAATAGCGGTTGATGAACTGGAGACATTGCCAGTGTGTCTTTCTGTATTTGCATCGGTAAACATAACGGCGTCCTTAAAGGTCTGATTTGGCTTTTGAGGAAGGTATTGAATAAGTCCAATCGGGGGTTTTCAGTTCCCGACCGGTTACATTAAAAAGCAATGTGAGCAAGGTATTGTTACGGCCTATTAAGCGCGTCGCAAGAATGGTTGCTTTAACACTTTTGCGGGTGATCTTAACCTGATCGGAATGCGTAAAATCCAGGTTTTGTTTAATTTTTTTCAAGGTCAAAACGGCCATGCCTAATGCCCACAAACAAAAATTGCGCAGTCCCGTTTCATGAGCCGGTAACTTTTGAGTGTATATCAAGGCATTATGCAAATGATCGTGAGCAATGCTGATTAGATGCGCCAAACCCGCCCTGAAGTGCTCGTCATTCGTTTCGGGACTCAAGTTATTAAGATCAAAACCGGTTTCGGTAAAAATATCTTGCGGTAACCAGCAAACTCCGCGTTGTGCGTCATCCCAAATATCTTTTAATATATTGGTCATTTGTAGCCCTTGCCCAAAAGAGACGGATAGCGTTAACAGCTCCTCTCTATGCCGGGCGATTTCCGGCGAATAATGGCAAAACAGCTTGGCCAGCATTTCGCCCACGCAACCTGCGACGTAATAACAATACCGATCCAAATCCGCAAGCGTCGCCAGACCGCCATGCAGATCCTGAGCCTGGAATACCGGCATGCCTCCGGCCATGGTTTCTACGCAACGAGCCAGCGCATCAATTTGCTCGCCGTCAAAGGTATGCGTAATTTGTATAACCCGTGGCAACACATGAATTAATGTGTGTTCGGCCGGAATGGTTTGTTCAGACAGCAACGGCGCAAGCTCTACCGCAAACGGCTCGGCATTGACCCCTGTTTTTACAACATCAATAAATTCTGAACAAAAGTATTTTTTTTGCGCAGCCGATAATGAAACTTCATCTTCAATCGTGTCGACTATTCGGCATAACAGATAGGCATTGGCGACCACACCGTAGAGTTTTGTCGGCAACTGTGGGATAGTTAGCGCAAATGTTCTGGATACGCCTTCAAGCAACAACGACTGAAAGTCATCATCCGATAATTGGCTCAATGATTTTGGGTCATCCAGTGATATTCGAGTTTCGCTCATCATACAGTTGATGTAGGCCAAGTGGGCTTAGTGATTGGTTTGCGGCAATAATAGCCTGTTTGTTGGTATTTTGCAAAGCAATGTTGTTTTATCGTCACCAGCCCCGATTCTATGGGCTGCATAACGATTTATTAAGAGTAAAAACAGCGATTTAAGTGCTGGTGTTGTATTTGTACAAATAGCTGTAAAATTGCACACTGCGCAGCTGCCAGCCAGATAATTTAGCGTAAAAACTGGAGTCATCAGTTAAAAGATAGTATTCTAGTCAACAATAGATAAGCGGTTGTATTATATAGTAGGCCTGTTTGAATAGTTGACTTCTACGACTAAAAAGTTCTGGAAGGCACTCTAATCGCCCGACCGTTGTTTTATCGCAACACGCTTATTGTTCCGCATTCCGTCTGCGGTTTCAGTGTGGTCAACATCACTGACCATTAACAGTTTTTATAATTTTGGAGGGTTTGCTCGTGGGAGTTCCTTTACGTCAACAGCTGACAGTAGGCAGTTATCTAATTAAACAGATGTTAAAAGGGGTTAAAAAGTATCCTTTAGTGCTCATGCTGGAGCCCTTGTTCCGCTGCAATTTAGCCTGTGCGGGCTGCGGCAAAATTGATTATCCCGACGACATACTCGACAAACGCCTCTCATTCGAAGAATGTATGCAGGCTGTTGATGAATGCAACGCTCCCATGGTATCGATTCCGGGCGGCGAACCGCTGATACACAAAGAAATGCCGCAAATTGTCGCCGGCATTATCGCCCGCAAAAAATTTGTGTATTTATGCACCAATGCCTTGTTATTGAAAAAGCGGATTGATGATTACACGCCCTCCCCTTACTTGACTTTTTCTATCCATTTGGATGGCATGCAGGAAAGGCATGACACCTCGGTATGCCAGGAAGGCGTTTTTGACCGGGCCGTTGAAGCCATAAAACTGGCGCTGAAAAAAGGCTTTAGAGTCACCGTAAACTGCACCCTGTTCCAGGGTGAAAACGCCCAGGAAGTTGCCGATTTCCTGGATTACGCGATGGAACTGGGCGTGGAAGGCGTAACCATAGCACCTGGATTCAGTTATGAGCGTGCGCCTGCCCAAGATGTGTTTATTAAGGGCAAAGATGTTAAGGATTTATTTCGGGGCATTTTTAGAATCGGTAAAAGCCGCAAATGGAAATTAAACCATTCATCGCTTTATCTTGATTATTTGGCCGGCAACCAAAACTACGAATGCACGCCTTGGGGCAATCCGACCAGAAATGTCTTTGGCTGGCAAAAACCCTGTTATTTACTGGCTGACGAAGGCAATGCGGCAAGTTTTCAAGAACTGTTGGACACCACACCTTGGGAAAAATACGGCAACGTTAATAATCCCAAATGCGCAAGCTGCATGGCCCATTGCGGTTATGAAGCGACGGCGGTCGAAGATATGTTAAAGCATCCGTTGAAGGCATTACTAACATCCATCAGAGGGCCTAAAACCGAAGGCGATATGGTGCCTGAACCGACGCCTCACTATGCCGAGCAACCTCGACCATCCCTTGCGGGCATTCCCATCAGAATAGAAATGGCTGATTAACGTCTGCCGCAGGACTGCTTTTTAAAATCGGCTACAGCAGCAAACCTTATGGTATTGCTGCCTGTAGCCGACAGGCGCATTAAAAAGTTAATGAATAGACTACGGTTTTTATGAGGTTTTGGGTATGATTTTAAAAAGTATGAAGTGGGTTGTTGTTTTTATAGCTTGTCTGTTTGCAACAGCCGCAGCTTTCGCGCAGGATGAAACGGGAGCCACCGCAAAACAGGTGGTTGAAAAATTTCAGGTAGAACTGATCGCCGTCATGAAAAATGGCAAGCAATTAGGCTATGCCGGGCGCTATGAAAAGCTGTATGAGCCCATATCAAATAGCCATGACTTAACAAAAATTGCCCGCATTGTTGTCGGTAAAGAGTGGGAAAAACTGTCGGAAACACAACAACAAAAGCTGACCGATATTTTTATCCGATTGAGCGTAGCCTCTTACGCACACAATTTTAAAGATTATTCAGGAGAATCCTTCGTATTTGATTCAGAAGAAGAAACCGCAAGAGGGGGCATGGTCATCCATTCTCACCTGATTATTCCTAATGACAAACCCGTTAAATTTGATTACATGCTCAAGGAAAAAGGCAATAGTTGGCGCATTATTAATATTATCGCTAATGGCGTTAGTGATTTGGCCTTGAAAAGATCGGAATATACCTCCATACTACAGCGCGAAGGCTTTGATGCCTTAATCTCCAAAATAAACGAAAAAATTGATAATTATTCAAAACTGTAAGTTACAACCTTATCCTATGCACAAGCCATATAGCGGCAAGCTCATCGCAAAAATCCGACTTCCCGTCTTAGGCATGCTTATCGGCGCGGCAATTATCTTAGGAGGCTGCGCGACAACCGGCGTTTCCGAACACGCTCAGGCAGAAAATAAGGACGATCCTTATGAGAACGTTAACAGGAAAATATATCGCTTTAACGACACCATTGACGACTATCTAGCCGCACCTGTTTCGGAAGCCTATAACAAAATAACGCCCCAATTTATGCGCACGGGCGTCTTCAATTTCTTTAGCAATCTTAAAAACATCAACGTAATCATTAATGACGCGCTACAGGCTAAATTTGCCCAAAGCGCCCGCGACACCGGGCGACTCGCGATTAATTCGACGCTCGGCTTGGCCGGTTTTGTCGACGTGGCGACGCACGTCGGCCTGGAACAAAATAATGAAGATTTTGAGCAGACGCTTGCCGTTTGGGGTGTCCCTCAGGGCTCCTATTTGGTGCTTCCTTTATTGGGGCCATCCACTGTGCGCGGCGTTCCCGGCTCGGCATTTGATGCGGCTGCAAACCCGTCCTCTTATTTAGGCATGCCGGTCAATCTGATTTCCATGCTAAATACGCGTGCAAATGCAGAAGGCTCCTTGAAATTCATTGATGAAGCCTCATTAGACCCTTATGTATTTACGCGCGAATCTTTTTTACAGTGGCGCAATAATCTGGCTACCGACGGCAAATCCGAATCGTCTTTAGATATTGACGATGAACTGGATGCCGATGAGAAAGACGCTACCGCCAAGGGCGTCGATACCGCCGCAAACAACAAAACGGCCCCAAAACCCAAGCATACATTACATCTTTTGCCCCCTCCTCCTCAAAACTAAAAATGCAATAAAGAATGCACTTCGTAATCGCCAAGCTTTTCCCTGCCCTTTAGGAAATCCAGCTCCACCACAAAAGCGCACGCTTCAACTTTGGCGCCCAACTTTTCCACCAATTCACAACTGGCTTTTGCCGTTCCGCCGGTGGCCAGTAAATCGTCAATGAGCAACACCCTGTCATCCGCGCTAAAGGCATCGCTATGCGCTTCCAGCGAGGCCGAGCCATACTCAAGATCATAATCTACACTCTGCACATCGTAGGGCAGTTTTCCCGGCTTTCTCAGTGGTATAAAAGGAAGCCCCAACTCCCATGCGACCAATGCACCAAAAATAAAGCCGCGCGCCTCCATACCTGCTACGGAGGTTATGTCCCTGCCCAAAAAAGGATGCAGTAACTGATGCACGGCCAGCCTTAACGCCGCCGGATCTTTTACCAGCGGCGTAATATCCTTAAAAATTATGCCCGGTTTTGGGAAGTCGGGAATGTCACGGATTTTGTTTCTTAGTCTGTCCATTGTTTTTCTTTTTTTACGTGAAGAACATTACTGATAAGACGCATATACTAAGCGCAAAACAGCTCAATCCGGGC
>PMJA01000174.1:0-216 GCA_003158415.1 Methylobacter sp. | reverse complement strand
AGCCAGTTCCCGGAGCAGTTGTTCATCCAGCGGTTTGATAAAGCGCATATTGACGACAGTCGCGCCCAGCTGTTTGCCCGCCACCAGCGCTGGCGTAACCATGCTGCCCCAGGCTAAAATGGCGATGCGGCCGCCTTGTTGCCGAATTTCGGCTTTGCCCAGCGGCAAGCTCGTCAGCTCCGGCTGTACGGTGATGCCGGGGCCTTTGCCGCGCGG
>PMJA01000348.1:5954-6163 GCA_003158415.1 Methylobacter sp. | reverse complement strand
GAGGCCTTGATCAAAACCGTTTACGAAACCATACGCAATTCGCCGCTTTGGGAGAACAGCCTGCTGATCATCACCTATGACGAACATGGTGGTTTCTATGATCATATAGCACCGCCTGCCGCCGTCGCTCCCGGCGACTCCCAAAAATACTCTCAGCATGGATTCAGCTTCGAACAATTGGGTGTGCGTGTACCAGCCGTGGTCATATC
>PMJA01000348.1:0-5860 GCA_003158415.1 Methylobacter sp. | reverse complement strand
AAACGGCCTCGCTTCCAGCCGCCGATCCCGACAAACTTATCAATGCCGGCAATTTACCGGCCTTTCTGTTTACTGTTGCAAAAGCCGAATCCGGTCTCAATGAAGGTAAAAATAATGCAGATATTTTTGCAAATTCCCGCTCTATCAAAACCCAGGGCGATGCCCATGATTACGTCAACGACGTCATGAAACGTGTGAAGGCCAAGCATGCAACACCCCCGTTAGGAGCTAACCAAAAATAAGGATAATTTGCTGAGCTCTGTAATAAGAAGTGTGTATTTATCCCAATCTGCTTTTCTGTGCATTCATTAGCCGCCTACCCTGCGTTAATATTGGACGTCATACCTCAAGTATTGCTATGATCACTACCGTGATCGGATTGGGATAACCGACGACTAAGGAACGTGCATGAAATAACTTCGACACCCCAACCCTCTCCCTCCGGGCGAGGGTTGGGGTGAGGTGATTTAATACATAAGTTATTTCATGCACGTTCCTAAAACGCCGGTGCTCCGCCTGCTCCGTTCATCCCTGCTTGCTTATATAAAGAATCACTTGAGCTTTAGCTAAAGTATTAATTAAACTGTGGAGATAGTAATGCACAATGTCACGTTAATAAAAGGTGATGGTATAGGCCCTTCAATTATGGATGAGGCCGTAAAAGTTATTGACGCGTCAGGCGTAAAAATTCATTGGGAAGAAGCTTATGCCGGTTTGGCCGCTTTTGAAAAATTCGGCACGCCATTGCCGGATGAAACTTTAGTCTCATTCGATAAAACCCGTCTGGCCTTTAAAGGCCCACTGACAACGGTGGTCGGCACCGGATTCAGGAGCATTAATGTAGCTTTGCGCCAGCAATACGAACTGTATGCCAATGTACGTCCGGCTAAAAGTTGGGCGGGCATAAAAACGCGTTATGAGGATGTGGATATAGTCATAGTCCGGGAAAATACCGAAGGCCTGTACGCCGGTCTGGAGCATTATCTTACCCCCAAAAAAGATATAGCCGAAAGCTTGGCGGTGGTTACCCGTGTTGCGTCTCAGCGCGTGATTGATTATGCCTTTAAATATGCACGGGACAATCATCGTAAAAAAGTCACCGTTTGTCATAAAGCCAATATTTTAAAATATACCCAAGGCCTGTTTCTNNGATGTCGCCCGGGAAACCGCCGCGCGTTATCCCGATATACAGTTTGACGAAAAAATCGTCGACGCCGCCTGTATGCACATGGTGATGAATCCACAGCAATTTGATGTCGTCGTCTGCACCAATATGTTTGGCGATATTTTGTCGGATTTGACGGCGGGACTGGTCGGCGGTCTGGGCTTGATACCGGGCGCCAATATCGGCGATGATGCGGCGCTGTTTGAAGCCGTACACGGCAGTGCGCCGGATATTGCCGGAAAAAACCTGGCTAACCCGATAGCCGTTATCATGGCGGGCGTTATGATGTTGCATCATATCGGCGAACCTGAGGCCGCTGAGCGCATTAAAACAGCCGTCGAAAAAGTGGTGAATGAAGGCAAGTTTGTTACCCCAGATCTTAATCCCCAATCCACCTGCGGTACGGTCGAAATGGGCAATGCGATTGTTGCAGCCTTGAAGTAATGGCTTAATCTTCAATCCTGGACGCAGTCGCGTCCAGGATTGAGTCCTAAAGCGCAAGATCAATGAATTACAAGTTGTGCCAATACCTATGCCTTACGGCTTGGTCGACAAGTCATCACACCCTGAAACGAATAGAGCAAATTTACCTTTTAAGGGCTGTGCTCTATAAGCGGGGGGGCACGTTCTACAGCGCATCAAGCACGCAGGAACAACCCTGGCAATAAAAAACGAGCCGCTTAAATAAGCGACCCGTTTTTGTAAGCTTAGTTATTTCCAGGTATCAAGCTTGATAGCCTGTCTGTGGTATTCCCAGTCATTATCCAGCAACAAAAAATAACCGAATAGTTGATACTTGTATTCGGCCGAGTTTACCGAACTATGAAAAGGTGTGAAAAGTTTGGTCGCGTAAATCAGTTGCCCCAGATACAAACCTTCGGCAATTTCTACCAGTTCATCCAAACAGGTGCCTATGGGAGCGGCGCCGCCTATCATGGGGTAACGGTAATGGAATTGAAAAACACGTTTTTTCTTGTCCGGGCCATTGTTCATGGGCAGGATAGATTCCCTATCGGCTACGCCGAGAAAACTGTATCCCTGGCGTACAAACGGGCTAGGGCCGGATTCCGCCAAATCAAGTAACGCTTGTTCCGGTGTATGGTAGTTCATATCCAACATTCGGAAAAAGCCATCAGCAGCCAGTATGCGGGCATCCTGAATATTATTACCAAAAATCCAACGCTGATTAGCCTCGTTGCTCCAGAACTCTTGGTCGGTATTGCTCATGCCGTTATCCCAGGCCCCGCTTTTTAGATGTGCCATAAAAGGCCCCTCTTCCGCCCAATAATGCTGCTCGTTTTTCAGAACCAGATCATAATGCGGCCAGCTGGCGGGATGGTCGTGGAGTTCGCCGGTACGTGCCGGATAACGCTCGCGTAGATCGTCAGATTCGTCCAGCAACATGCTCAATTTACGCCCGCTGATTTGCTCAAACGATTTTCCTGCCCAGGGAAAAATAAAGCGACCTATATTTTGCCAGGCCTGATTTAAAATCGCCGGTTCCTGAATGCCTTCTTTTAGCAAAGCGGCAATTGATGTGGGAAATAGCAAATTTGGTTCTATAGATGCGTCGATTTCAGGACGGAAATTATCGCTAAAGCCCCAATGCAGATTCAGCGTTGCTCCATGATAATAATCGAAGCCGACCAACGGTTCGTTGACGCCATACCATTGCCGATCTGCCAAGCCGTTATAGCGCGTATTGTAGCCTTTGCCGTTGCCCTGGAAGAGTCCGTCTTTTACGCTAGGCGCTATGCCGCTACGAAACAAGCGATTGAGTTTTTCGAAATGTTTAAGATGATCGTCATACTTTGTTTGGTCATTGATTTCCCCCTGAATTCTTTGCAACATTTGCAAAACGGATTCACCCTCTTGCAATAATTCACGGACATCGCCATCGTCGGCATAGGGCGAAGATTCCAGGCAAAGAGTAGTGAATTTTTTAGACAAGGTTTCATCTCGTCGCCAACCATAAATCCATTTTTCGGTATCAATGGTATCGGCAGATGGCGTAGGCGGCTTTTTATCGTAGCCTAATTCCTGATAGCCTATCTCGCCCGGCGCAGGTCTGAGTTGAGGAAACGCATCATTGGCATAAGCTTGCTCGGCAAACAAAGGATCAATCATCAGAAAAAAGCCGTTATTTTGATAGCCATAATCGGCCGTGTCGTGCGTATGGCTCAATAGATGTTGAAGCTTAGCCAGCAAGCCCGTTTTGGCGTTGGGATCTGGGTTATATTCCTCACCCAGGTTGGCGCTAACGTCTTCGCCAAACAGGGAAAATGTTTTCGAGCCTAAGCTGTAGTGCCGGGTTGCCATTATCAACTGCCCCAGATAAATGCCTTCGTCGACCTGCACGAGTTCATCGATCAGGCGTGTCATCGGAAAAACCGGCTCCAGTCCGGGCCATCGGTAGTTTAATTGGTAGACGGCTTTGCCATTCATCTCCGGCGCCACAGAAGATCCCGGCTCCGCCAGGAAATAACCGCCCGTTTTTATGTAGGGAATGCGTTTTTCCAGTTCCAGATTTTTTTCCAGCAGCACACTGTCAAAGCCTTGAGTATCAACAGATAGCGGACGGTCTTTCAAGCGCCAAAGCTTGGTAAGCACGGGGATACCTGCCAATTGCAAACAATCGGGAGCTAGCGGCTCACGAAAAAAATTTCTGCCTATACGTGTAGTTTTGGGATCATAAAGGCTCATGACCAACGGATTGTTATTGCATTTTTGGGCTGCGATGTCTTTGTTAACAGGTTCGAACGTTTTACCCATCCAAATGCCGGTACTGGCGAATGTGTTGTTCCATAACGAAGCCATCCATTCGATATTGGCGACAGCTGATCGGTTGTGCCCAAAAAGCTGCGCCGTTTTTTCAAAGTAGTCAAAATCCCTGATGGACACGGAAACGCCTATCATGGGGCCATCAATAGGGACGCTTTTTCCGCACTTTAGCAATGTAGTCAGTTTATTGTTGATGTCCTCCCATTCAGCTTTGCGGTTATTATCACTTAAGATTTTTTTATAGCTGCCAAAAAGCTTGAAAAAACTACCTTGATAATCATCTGTCAATATTTCGTTTAGTGACTCTGCAAGCTGTTTTTCTTCTTCTTGTGAGGTAGAGGGGAAGTTGTTGCTGTTAAGATATTGCATCACGATATTCCTCTTGAGTCGGTTAAAAAGTGGCATTCTGGAAAAGCCAGATTGCCGGTAAAAAAAAGATTGTGCCTGCCATGCTTGGCAAGCGCTCTAAAGGCTACAGGTAACCTAATCAGGCAAATTCCTTGATTAGTTTATTAAAAAGTGTTACAAGAGCATACAGTAATATTCATTACGAGTCATACGGTTTTTATTGACTTTAGCTGTTAAGTCGGTGTCATATCAGATGCAATGGGCCACAGAGACTGAGTGCTAATTGAAAAATTCTTAATGAGGAGAAAAATCATGTCCCAATTAAACAAAATAGCCGGTGGAATAAAAGTCGAATTAAATAATAAGCCGTCGCCTATTTCGCAAAACAATCCGTTACCAGGCATCTTCCCTATTAAAAATGACGCCCTTAATAAAATAAAAACCCTCAAAGATCTGGCACTTACAGACATAAAACTGGATAACTTTCCGACAGTTAAGGCATGGCGAGCGAAACTGTTTGATCCCGAATGGAAGCCTGAAATCTGCGACGAACTACCTCGTCATCTAACCGAGTATCTGCGTACAGATGAAGCGCAGGCGTTACCTACCAGAGTGCGTCGGGCAAAAGCGATACGCTATGTATTTTCCAACAAGACTGCCTTGGTTTCAGACACAGACCTGATGCCTGGAGAAACAACAACCAGCTTTGTCGGCCCGGTCGTTTATATGGACACCATCGGCTACTGTATCTGGCCTGAACTCAACACGGTTACTACGCGTGCGCAGAATCCCTTCAACATAAAACCGGAGGTGGCGGAGCGACTTAATCGGGATATTTTTCCTTTTTGGTTAGAGTATAAGCCGGTACAGGAAAAAGCGCGTTATAGCGATTATGACACTAACAGCTACCCCAACCTGGACACGGTTGATGACGGCGTTTCTATTGATCCGCCACTTAAGAAAGTTGCAGGCGAAACACCGAAGTGCCAGCAATTGATGGAAAGGGTCGCTTTTTATCTTTCCGATAAGGCCACCTGCGTTTCTCACACCGTCCCTGATTGGGAGCGTCTGTTGAAATACGGACTTAAAGGCTTGATAGCCGGGATGCAACAAGATATAACCACCGGCAAGGCCGATACCACCGATAAGGTACAATTCCTGGAAGGGGTGATTGATGTATTCGAAGGCGCTATGGTCTATGCAGAACATCTTGCCGATGCCGCTGAACAGGCGGGCAATCACACCTTAGCCGCAATTTGCCGTAAAGTACCCGCGAACCCCGCAGAAACATTGCATGAAGCATTAGCCGCGCTCTGGATTTGCTATCATTTGCTGCTACAGGAAAATACCAACTTCGGTTTATCCATAGGTCGTGTCGATCAACTGCTTAATCCCTATTACCTGAAAGAATGGCATGTTCTGCAAACGGAGCAGGAACGTTCCGATTACACAAAAAAAGCCGTTGAACTGGTCTGCCACTTTTTTCTGAAATGTTCCGATCATGTGCCGCTATCCACATCGGGTTCAGAAGTGTTGTTTGCCGGAAGCGGTTCCAATCAGGCCCTA
>PMJA01000321.1 GCA_003158415.1 Methylobacter sp. | reverse complement strand
ATTTACCTAAAAAAGGGTAAAAAATCTTGTTTTTTAGCGATTTTACCCTTCAAAATTGTAAAATAGCTTTTATGTCGTCAGAATCCGGGCGATTTTGAGGATTTTGTGTGCGGGGGCTTTGAATGGTTATGAATTCTTTCACAGTCTCGGACGCTCAAGACCCTACGTTTCTTCTGGAACAGTCCGCAATGCCCCGAACCAGATGCGACCGGCTATCATGGGTTTTATTATCACTTCCTCGACATGGACCGGGAGGCGTGTCTGGCAGTGTGAACTATCGACTGTGGATAGCGCTTTTCTGAAAGCGGTTTTATCAAGTACCGCTGGGAAGGTTACGACGAAGCAATGCTGCTCTATATATTGGGGCTTGGCTCACCGACCCATCCATTGCCAGAAAGCAGCTATGCGGCATGGGCTTCGACTTACGAATGGAAACGCTGTTACGACTTTGACTATCTTTACGCCGGACCGTTATTCACGCATCAGCTCTCGCATCTCTGGATTGATTTTCGCGGTATTCGGGATGCCTTCATGCGTGCCAAAGGCATTGATTACTTCGAGAACAACCGCCGTGCGATCTACGTGCAGCAGCAATACGCCATCGACAATACGCTCAAATTTAGCGGCTATTGTGCTTGTTGCTGGGGCATTTCCGCTAGCGATGGACCGGGGCCAGACTGCCTCAAAGTGAACGGCATCATGCGCCAGTTCTATGACTACATTGGACACGGCGTGCCTTATGGCCCTGACGACGGCACGCTTGCGCCGTGGGCAGTGGTTGCCTCGCTGCCATTTGCGCCGGAAATCGTGTTGCCGGTGATCGACCATTTTATTCATCAATTGAAATTGAAGAGTGCCAACCCCTAAGGCTTCAAGGCAACTTTCAATCTGACCTATCCGGGAAAATACTGCAAACCGTGTGGATTGGAATCGCCGTGGCATTACGGACTGAATCAGGGACCTATCGTGCTGATGATCGAAAATTATCGGACTGGCGAAGGATGGCTTTAACCGCAGTCAAGTTCAGTGTCTTCTCTTAGTCCTTCCTTTTGGCTTTGCCGTCTGTGTCTCAAGATCGGTTACTGTGTGTCAGCGTACAGAAGAAGACTCAACTGATCTGCTATAGTGCAAGGCAGAGCTCAGCGTAGCTTGCATTTGCTCCATTGTTTCATCTCACCGAAAGGATCCGCTATGAACCTCACCGTAAGCTCGTCGCTAGCAACAACAATATTCCGCATCGTCTGTCGACGATTGTGTGGATGGTTGGGGTCTGATAACTTTCTGCGATGAATAAGCCGCGCCGCACGAAAATAGTGTTCTCCGTCGCAGGCGCTTTAATCGGCATTTCTGTAGTGATGCTGGTCGTGCTGCTTACTTTCGACTGGAACCGCGCAAAGCCATGGATTAATGTGCGCACCAGTGAAATGCTTGGCCGTCCGTTTGCGATCAATGGCGACCTCTCTCTGACTTGGGAAAAGCCCGCTGCGGTAGGGCCGTCCGAGCAGGATGAAGGTTGGGGTAGTATAATTCCATGGCCGTATTTGGTCGCGCAAGACATTCACATCGGCAATCCTTCAAACATAAAAGCACTTATGCCGACTGAAATGGCCAGCATCAAGCAGTTCGCCTTTTCGCTGAACCCCTTGGTATTGTTGAAAAAGCAAATCGCTATCCCCATTCTGCATTTCGAATCGCCCGTCGTCAGCTTGCTGCGCGGCGCTGATGGTAAGAACAACTGGACTTTCAAGAAAGACGATAAGCCATCACCCTGGCAGCTGAAATTGCAGGATATCATTATTACCAAAGGCAGCATTCATCTGACCGACGCCATCAAGCATGCCGATGTGACGGCCGATATCGACACCCTCAACGCAGATTCGGTTTACGGTGTGAAGTGGCAATTACAGGGCAAGCTCAATGGCGAAACAATCAGCGGTAACGGCAAGGCTGGCGCTGTGTTATCGCTGCAACACCAAACCGTGCCTTATCCTATCATGGTCAATCTGAGCATGGGACAAACCGAGATCGCAGTCGCAGGAACGCTCACCAAGCCGACTGATCTGGCCGCACTCGACATGCGCTTGAAAGTGTCCGGTGTGAGTATGGGTCGGCTATATGAACTTATTGGCATCGTCTTGCCTGAAACGCCGCCGTTTATGACGGAAGGTCATTTGATCGGCACCCTGAGTGCGCATGGCGGTCACTGGATTTACGAAAAATTCAGCGGTAAAGTCGGCTCCAGCGATATAACCGGCAGCCTCAACTATCAATCGAAACAACCACGCGCCCTATTATCTGGAACGCTCGTGTCGCGCTTATTGTATTTTTCCGACCTGGCGCCTATGATCGGTGCCGACTCGAATGCCAGCAAGGCCAAGCGCGGTGAAGCCGCCGTCCAACCGACGGACAAAGTATTGCCGGTCGAACCCTTCAAGACAGATCGCTGGACCAGTATCGATGCCGACATTAAATTTAGCGCCCAAAAGATTATTCGCAAAATGGAATTGCCCATCAACAAACTGACGACAAACTTACATCTGCAAGATGGTGTGTTGTCCTTGTTGCCGCTCAATTTTGATATGGCGGGGGGGAATCTGAGCTCGAACATTACGCTTGACGGCAGCGGGAAAGCCGACAAGGATGCGATCAAGGCGACCATGAAAGTGACAGCCCGCCATTTGAAGTTGAAACAATTATTTCCCACCTTGCAACCGCTGCAAGCGAGTGCGGGTGAAATCAATGGTGATGCCTCCTTGTCAGCAGTCGGCAACTCAGTCGCCAGTCTGCTGGGCGCGTCCAATGGCGAAATCAAGACTCTGATCAATCAAGGCACGCTCAGCAAGCTCTTGCTTGAAGAAATGGGCTTAAATATTGGCAGCGTGATCCTTACCAGCCTAGTCGGCGACAAGCAAATCAAACTCAATTGCATGGTGACCGATTTTGATGTGAATAATGGCTTAATGCAAGTTCGCAGTTTTATCATTGATACGGACGATGCCATTATCGATGTCAGCGGCAACATCAATCTAGCGCAGGAACAACTGGATTTGACCATCAACCCGAATAGCACAGGCTTGCGCGTGCTTTCGCTTAGAGCACCGCTCTATGTGCGCGGCAGCTTCAATGAGCCGAGCGTTAGTATTGACAAGGAGGTATTGGCAATGAAAGCAGGTGGCGCGATTGCACTGGCAGCCTTGGCGCCGGTCGCCTTGGCACCGGCTGCGGCCCTGTTGGCCCTGGTTCCCTTGATCAATACCTGACCAGGAGAAGACAGCGATTGTGCCAAGCTATTGGCAGATGCGCACGTCAAACCGGTAGCACCACGGCCGGGCAAGACTTACCACAGAAAAGTCAAACCCAAACGCAAGTAAATTCGTCACTCATAGTGGATACCGTGGATACACCTAACCGGCTATTACAACTAGCCCCAAATGACCCGGAATAATAATGTTGGTTTCCTCGATCAAACTGAAAGTTTTTCATCTAATCTTGGGTGATTTAGATTAGAACCGCGAAATGCCAATTAATGGTTTCATTAAAAAACACCCATTGCCGCATTTAATCAATAGGCTTCAAGAAAGTAAATACTGAAGAAATCGTTATTATCTGACCATATTTTTTGATGCTTGAATCCGCCGGTATTGGCCAGATGAATGAATTCATCAGGGCTATATTTATAGGAATTCTCGGTATGTATGCATTCCCTTTCTGTGAAGCTAAAATTCTGCCCGGAAATAGTGACTTGCTGATCTTTTAGACTAATCAAGTGCATTTCAATGCGGCCCAACTGGTCATTGTAATAAGCATAATGTTCGAACTGATTGCGCTCGAAGTTGCCGTCAAGTTCATTGTTGATGCGGCTGAGCAGATTAAGATTGAAGTCTGCGGTGATGCCTGCGGAATCGTTGTAAGCGGCATTCAATGTAGTATGGTCTTTTTTGCGGTCGACCCCGATCAGCAAACCCCCGCCCTTACCGACCAGCCGATGAATTCCAGACAGAAAGTGCTGAACTTCCAAGGGGTCAAAATTGCCAAGGCTGGAACCCGGAAAAAATACCACGCGCCGACCTGACGGCACGCCTTTTGGCAAAATCATTTTCTGCGTAAAATCGAGGCAAGCTGCATAAATAGGCAGCCATGGGAACTGCTGACCCAGATCGCAGGCAGATTGCAGAAGGAAGTCACCAGAAATATCCATAGGCACATAGGCGGCTGGGAGAACACGCTCCAACAGCAATTGTACTTTTTCGCAACTGCCGCTACCGGGTTCAATCAATACGGCCCCCGGCTCAATCAGTTCGGCAAATTCGTCTGCATGTTTCTGTAACAATGCTCTTTCAATATTGGGAATATAATATTCGGGTTGTTCGAGAAGGGCTTCAAAAAGTTCTGAACCGGTTTTATCATAAAAAAACTTGGGCGGAATTTGCTTGGGTTTGCGGGCTAGCCCATCAAGCACGGCCTCACGAAAGCTTTCCAGCTCAGGCTGAAAATCGTGAAAACTGATTTTTTTACTGAGAGCGTTCATAAATCCTCTGCCAAACGAATCCCGGCAAATTGCCAGCGATCATGCGGATAGAAAAAATTACGGTACGTTGGACGAATATGATCCAGCGGTGTGACACAGGAACCTCCACGTAATACCCACTGGTTGCACATGAATTTGCTATTGTATTCACCTATGCTGCCTTGCCAGGGTTTAAAGCGCGGATAGGCCAGATAAGGTGATGCCGTCCATTCCCATAATGAACCGTAATAGTGTCCTTCACCGCCTTGAGGGTGAAACACACCGCTATCGCTAAACTGTCCTTGTACCGGTATTTCTAGCAATTTTCTTTCCAGCTCGGCTTCCATGGGAAGACGTTTTCCGGCCCAGTGCGCGAATGCATCGGCTTCGTAATAACTGACATGCGCGACGGGAGCTGCCGGATTTAATGCCTCAAGTCCATATAACGTAAATTCATGCCACTGACCTTCATGCTTTTCCCAATACAGCGGAGACTTCCATTGGTTTTTCAGGATGTGACACCAGCCATCTGACAGCCATAGTTCAGGCTGCTTGTAGCCTCCATCTTCCATAAAACCCTGATATTCGGCATTCGTGACAAGGAGAGAACTCAACCGGTGCGGCTCCAGCCAGACCTTATGNNCCTTGACGTTGTTCCCATTTTAATTCACTGGGGTTTTCAATAAGCTGCCGGGGCCGCTCCAGATAAGTCGGCCGCAAGGGGTTGCTCCACAAGTTGTGTTTAATATCCATATATAGCAGCTCCTGGTGTTGCTGTTCATGGTGCAACCCCAAGGTAACCAGGAAAGCGATTTTTTGCCACTGACTCTCATCAATCTCAGTGAGCAAATCGACAACGCGCTTATCTATGTCAGCACGATATTGATAAACCTGTTCAACAGTCGGCCGGGACAACACGTCACGTTGCGCTCGCGCATGCATAGTGCCAACCGTTTGATAATAGGAGTTAAACAAATAACTATACCCAGGGTTGAAAGGCTGGTAACCCGGCAGGAAATCCTTTAACAAAAAAGTTTCAAAAAACCATGTTACATGAGCCAGATGCCATTTGGGCGGACTGGTCTCGACAATACTTTGAATTTGATAATCGTCCAGGTTCAACGGGGCGCAAATTGCAGCACTCGTATTGCGAATACGTTGGTAACAGGCAATTAATTCTTGCCTGGAATTCAGCAGATTAGCTGGATATTTTTGAGGTATGACTGACATTGAATGCTATTTAGCCTTTGTCTTTAAATTGGAGGTAATGCCATAAAAAAACAAATCTTACAAATACCTGATTAACCAGGTAATCACTGTTTGTTTTGAAGAAATATTTACTGATACCGATCCTATCAAAGGCGTCAGCTAAACGAAGACAACGTTATACGGGCATGGATTCACGTCGCGTTATCCTTCCTGAAACCCTTCGGGTCAATGCAAAAGTTTAATGTTAAATAGAATCAACTTAGCTTTTCTCCAGCCGGAGTTTAAGATCGTATTTTTCCCGGTCGATTTCTCCCCGAGTACGGATACCAAGCCGACGCAATAGGGGTAAGGGAGGACACCATCCTTGTAATCCATGCTGCAAAAGAAACGGCAAAATAATGCCAGGCAGGAATAACCATTTTCGATTTTTGGTTAAACCAAGTATTAGGCCGGATAGGGCTAAAGTAGATGCATTGACCTCAAGCACTCGCTCTATATCCCATTCCTTATCCAGCATTTGAATACGCTCAAGAATTTCTGCCCTGCTTTTATCTTTGTAATGGTGAATATTTATATCCGTTTGATGATCGATTTCTTCGTTCACATGAGAAGCAGTGGAGCTACGGACGCGATCAAGGCTTGATCTTGTTGAATCTTCAGCATTAAATATAGACATAGGTGCCTCCAATTAAAAAATATCAAAAATTTTTATTTAAAATCCGGTAACGTAATAAATAAAGCCAGCGCGAACCAATTTAGGTTCACGCTGAGATCAATAAAAAACTGCATGCCAAGCTGGAAAACCTAATCAGTTTCCGCGCCCAAAAGCCGATCTAAAGTGTGTATATGCGCTTGTTGAGCAGGCAGCAGCTTCGTTTCAATCAAATAGCGAACATCTGAAGACAGCTCAGTATCTTGCAGCGCTTCCTCATAATCCGCTGCGCCACTTTTTTCTCCTCCCTGTAAAGCCGTTAGTGCAGCTTCTTTACCCAGCAGATTAGCGCTTCCCTGGACTATTTTCGCCCAAGTTCCCCATGCTCCTGAATCCTCACAGGGAGTTCCTCCCAATCGACTGATGAGTGCCTGTAAACTGGCAACCGCCTCTTTATGATTTTCATAAATTGGCATTAAAGATTCCGATTCGCCCAGTCCGGCATCGTCCCGAAGTTTAGCCAACGCCTGTTGATAAGTTTCTGTTGCTGATAATTCATCTTTCAAAAATTTGTTGAGTGTTTCAATGATATTCATAATTAATCTCCACTGTGATTATTTCTTGATTTCGTGCAATAGCATCATCAAGCTTAAGCGCACATAAAGTGCTTTGAAGAATAAAGCGCATCGTTCGAGAATGATACGCCTCGTTCATCGGTACATCCTATTTAAACTGAGGTTTCCCCAGTCGATGAAATATCCTCGGCATGAGCCTGTTCAAAGATTTTTTTCGCCTTATCACGCTCTTCGCTGCTATCNNTTGGCTTCATACTCCGGAATACCCAGACCAATTAAAGCGCCTGCCAAACCGCCAGTGGCCGCGCCTACTGCCGCGCCGCTCAAGGCGCCCATAATGGGGCCTGCGGCGATTAACGGACCGACGCCTGGAATAGCCAGAGCGCCAATCCCGGCTAACAATCCAATCACAGCACCCGTGCCTAAACCCACGGTTCCACCAATAGCCGCCCCTTCCGGTGCTTTGGTATGCTTTTCATGAGCAAAATCCTTGGAAGTGGATTTGTCGGGAAATAGCACCGATATATCATTGGTTGAAAAACCAGCTGCATGCAGGTTATTAACAATGATCTCTGCTTGAGAGATATTTTGGGCGATACAAAAAACTGCTTTAGTCATGACGTTCTCCTGGGCCTTTAAGGCGCTTTAATTTCAAGTTGGTTATCTACCTGTTTTACACCGCGCGTATGTTTGGCGATTTTTTGGAGCTTCTTGCTTTCCGCTTCGGTTGCAACAGGCCCCCGCAAAGTTACCACGCCACTACGGGTGATGATTTTTGCATTCTGCGCATCAATTGATAGCGACTTATCTCTAACTACGGTTTTACGTATGTGAGCCGTGATTTTTACATCCTTTTTGGTTTCCTTTTGATCTTCCGGGGTTAACGTAGCGTTGTTTTTGTCGCGAACATTGATCTCGGTATTTTCCAATGTCGAGTCGGCCGCTAGATAAATTGCGTCATTCTGTTCGGCTCGAACAGTTCCGGTCGTCAGCATTAAACTGCCCATTAAAGTGAACATAGTTAACAGTAATCGTATAGACATAATAAACTCCTAATATTGAGTGTTTTCTTTTTCAAGCTATTTGAACGGCATCCATGCCGAATCTATCCCTCTGATTCAACGCACGAACAACGCAATCAGAATGATGATGGGGATGGGAATGCCTAGAAAGTACAAAAGTATTGAGCGCATTGCTTGTCTCCTTAGTAATAAGTCGGTTGTATGAATAATTGCATGTCACGTTGACGACCGCCGATTGTGGCCGCGAAGCTGGCGACGAATGCACCGA
>PMJA01000146.1 GCA_003158415.1 Methylobacter sp. | reverse complement strand
CTTTGCCTTCGTAAATCTTGCCGACTTCAACTTCAGCGGTAATTTCTTCGATCAAACGACGCGCTTCTTCACCCGCCGCTTTATCGACCGACGCTACTTTTACGATGCCGTCATCGGTCAAATCAACACTGGCGCCGGTTTGTTCGGTAATGCTGCGTATGGTTGCGCCGCCTTTGCCGATGACTTCGCGGATTTTCGCAGGATCAATTTTGAAGGTGATGATGCGCGGTGCAAAATCGGACATTTCGTCGCGCGTGCTGGCTAATGCCTTGTTCATCTCGCCCAGAATATGCAAACGACCTTGTTTTGCCTGTTCCAGNNGTTACTTTAAAGTCCATATCGCCTAAGTGATCTTCATCACCCATGATGTCAGATAAAACCGCGAAGCTGTCGCCTTCTTTAATCAAGCCCATTGCGATACCCGCAACCGGTGATGTAATCGGCACGCCTGCATCCATTAACGCCAAGCTGCTGCCGCAGACCGAAGCCATAGAGCTGGAACCGTTGGATTCTGTAATTTCAGAAACCACGCGTATGGTATAAGGAAATTCTTCCATGTTAGGTAAAACAGCGGCTACGCCACGTTTTGCCAAACGACCATGTCCGATTTCACGACGTTTTGGCGAACCGACAAAACCCGTCTCACCGACACTGTACGGAGGGAAGTTGTAATGCAGCATGAACGGTTCTTTATATTCACCGGCCAAAGCATCAATGATTTGTGCATCACGGGCTGTACCCAATGTTGCCACCACCAAGGCTTGCGTTTCGCCGCGCGTAAACAAGGCGGAACCGTGCGTTCTGGGCAATACACCCGTTCTGATAGAAATAGGTCTGATCTTGTCTAAAGCCCGGCCGTCAATACGTTTGCCTTCATTAAGAATGGCGTTACGCACGATGCGGTATTCCAGGTGCTCGATAATGCCGCGTATGTCGT
This sequence comes from Methylobacter sp., assembly GCA_003158415.1. GTDB lineage: Bacteria > Pseudomonadota > Gammaproteobacteria > Methylococcales > Methylomonadaceae > Methylobacter_C. The sequence goes on along the minus strand of PMJA01000146.1, from coordinate 5,065 downwards.
TTTCGGCATAACCGCCTTGCGCCGTCAGTTTTTCAACAACGGCAGTCCTAATGGCTTTTAGCTGTTCTTGTCTAACCAGTTTTTCAGCCACTTGATAGGCTGATTTAATGCCTGCTTCAACTTCTTGTGTAACTAATTCGACCAATTCCGCATTTGCGGTTGGGGCTACCCATTCAACGACACCAGTGCCTGCATCTGCTGCAAACTCATTAATGGCATTAATGGCGATCTGCATTTGTTCGTGACCAAACAATACCGCGCCTAACATGATTTCTTCAGAAAGACCGATCGCTTCCGATTCAACCATCAATACGGCATGCGCAGTACCGGCTACAACCAGCGTTAATTCAGAGTCTTTTAAAGCCGTAGGCGACGGATTGATTAAATACGCGCCATCTTTATAACCGACGCAAGCGGCACCTATCGGGCCGTTAAAAGGCAGGCCAGACACTGCCAACGCAGCGGAAGCGCCTAACAGGGCCGGGATTTCAGGATCAACATCAGGATTCAACGAGATAACTGTCGCAATAATCTGAACTTCGTTGGTATAGCCTTCAGGAAATAGTGGGCGTATAGGCCGATCAATCAATCTTGACGTTAAAGTCTCTTTTTCGCTGGGCCGTCCTTCCCTCTTGAAAAAGCCGCCGGGTATTTTGCCCGCTGCATAAGCTTTTTCCTGATAATTAACCGTTAATGGAAAAAAATCGCCTCCATTAGCTTCTTTTTTACCAACGACGGTGACTAGCAGTGATGTACCATCGACATCAATTATGACAGCGCCGTCTGCTTGACGCGCTATTTCACCGGTTTCTAGCGTAACGAGTTTATCGCCGTACTGAAATTCTTTCCTAATAGGATTCACTATAGGGTTCCTTTGTGTAAAGGTTATTTGAAGGGGTGTGTCGGGTTAGACATCGCTAACCCGACCTACAGCTGTACCGTTTTTTGGAGACTTTTTACTTACGCAAACCTAAACGCTCAATCAATGAACGATAACGGGCACTGTCTTTATTTTTAAGATAATCCAGCAGCTTACGGCGTTGGTTAACCATGCGCAACAAACCACGACGGGAATGATTGTCTTTTTTGTGAGCGGCAAAGTGTGGTGTTAAATGAGTAATATGCGCGGTTAACAAGGCAACTTGTACTTCAGGCGAACCGGTATCGGTTTCTGATTGGCGATAAGCTTCGACAACCGCTTTTTTTTGTTCTGCTGTAAATGGCATTTATAATCCCTAAGATTAAAATTAAAATGAAAGCCGTCTAATGACAGCTAGGTACATTGATTTCCACGTTAGGGTGTAGAAATCAATATTTGTTACAGAAACGTTTTAGCGCGTTTCTACTCGTTGTTAATATTGAATAACTTTTTCGGGGCTATTTTACCATCCAAACCCATTTCTCCCAAGCCTAAAAAAGCGCCGGTGTGATACAGTCGCACCGCTCCTTCCAGAGTACAGGGAGCCAGATGGATAGTTTGCCCGTATTTTATGGCAACAGCGTGTTCGTCGGACAACTGAACTTCCGGCAACGCCGCCAACGGCTGGTCGACGGCAATCAATGCGTTAAACAAGTCCTGCTCAGTCATCGCCGTCAACTGCCCGATGGTTCTGGCCTGCGCAATATTAAATTGACCCGCTTCCAATCGCCGCAAGGCCAGCACCGTTCCGCCACAGCCTAAGCTGTGGCCTATATCCTCGGCCAGTGACCGGATATAAGTGCCTTTGGAACAGAATACTTCCAGTGTTAACTGATCGTTTCTGTCCGCTCCCGACAGCGAACTGGCTAACAGCTTCAGCTCAAATATCGTGATGCGCCTGGCTTTGCGCTCGATAATTTTACCCTCGCGCGCCAATTCATAAAGCTTTTTACCGTTATGCTTTAATGCCGAATACATGGGTGGAACCTGATTGATTGCCCCGGTAAACTGTTGCAAACAGGTCAACATCTCGTCCACCGATACATTAGGCACCGGCTTGGTTTCGATTACACGACCTTCTGCATCGCCGGTATCAGTCATCACGCCCAACTGAACGACGACTTGATAACGCTTGTTGTCATCCAGCATCAACGCAGAGACTTTGGTGGCCTCGCCGAAACACAGCGGCAACAAACCGGTCGCCAATGGATCAAGACTGCCGGTATGACCCGCTTTATTGGCATTGAACAAATGCCGGACTTCCTGCAGCGCCCTGTTTGACGATACGCCCAGGCGCTTATCCAACAGTATGATGCCGTGGACATTGCGTCCGGACTTGCGTTTACTCATGCATCAGGCTTATCCGGCTCCTGCCTGTCCTGAGCAGAGTCGGAGGGCTTGCTCGCTTCGCTTAATAACTCCGCCACCCGCATACCGGTATCGAAGGAATCATCGTAATGAAAACGCAAGGTTGAAATATGCCTTAAGCGCATTCTTTTTGCCAATTCGTGCCGTATCATCGGCGCCAATTCGTTAAGCAATTTAACATTGGCGCGTTTACCCGGCTCGTCAACATTGAGCACCGTGACATATATTTTTGCCACGGCCAAATCTTTAGTCACCACCACTTCATTAATAGTGACGAAACCCAGGCGGGAATCGTCAATATCCCGCTGCAAAATTAACGACAACTCTTTTTGCATCTGCGAGGAAACGCGCGCATTACGGCCAAATTCTTTTGCCATAAACTTACAGTTCCCGCTTGATTTCTATACGCTCAAACACTTCGATCTGGTCGCCCGGTTGGACATCGTTGTAATTTTTTACCCCGATACCGCATTCCATTCCCATTTTAACTTCAGCGGCATCATCTTTAAAACGGCGTAACGATTCCAGCTGTCCTTCATAAATGACCACGTTGTTGCGCAATACGCGGATAGGCAGGTTACGCTTAACCGTGCCGTCAATCACCATACATCCGGCAACCGCGCCGAACTTGGGTGATTTAAAGACGTCACGAACCTCGGCAAGCCCTACAATCTGTTCTTTGATTTCAGGCGCCAACATGCCGCTGATGGCTTTTTTGACTTCATCTATCGCTTCATAAATGATGCTGTAGTAATGCAGGTCTATGCCTTTTTCTTCAATCAGCTTTCTGGCCGTCGCATCGGCACGGACATTAAAGCCCATCAGAATGGCACCCGAAGCTAATGCCAGATTGGCGTCACCTTCATTAATACCACCTACGCCGCCGAACACAACCTTCACTTCGACTTCTTCATTGGACAATGCCATTAGGGAGCCGCGTAATGCTTCCAAACTGCCTTGCACGTCGGTTTTGATAACCAGATTGACGCAAGCCAGTTCACCGGTCGCCATTCTGGAAAATACTTCGTCCAGTTTAGAGGCTTGTTGTGCGGCATGTTTGCTGAATTTTTTGCGGTCTTCACGATGCTTGGCCAAATCTTTGGCAATACGTTCGTTTTGTACCACCAGGAATTCATCACCGGCAAACGGCGTACCCGACAAGCCCAGAATTTCAACCGGCGCACAGGGCCCGGCCTCTTTAATCGCCTTACCGTTCTCGTTAAACATCGCCCGGACACGGCCATATTGCTGACCACACAATACCATCTGTCCGCTTTCCAACGTGCCTTTTTGTATCAACACCGTTGCGACAGCGCCGCGCCCCTTATCCAGTCTCGATTCGATCACGATACCGGATGCTGCGCCTTCAACAGGGGCTTTTAATTCCAGAATTTCAGTCTGTACAATTAAGGATTCAATGAGCTCATCAATACCTGCACCGGTTTTCGCCGAAATTTTCAGGAACTGCACATCGCCGCCCCACTCTTCCGCCAAAACGCCAATGACTGACAGCTCTTGCATCACCTTGTCGGGATTAGCGTCAGGCTTGTCGATTTTATTGATGGCGACGATAATCGGCACATTGGCCGCTTTCGCATGCTCAACCGCCTCTTTGGTTTGCGGCATCACACCGTCATCAGCCGCGACTACAACAATGACCACGTCGGTCACGTCCGCGCCTCTGGCTCTCATCGCTGTAAACGCAGCATGGCCCGGTGTATCTAAAAAGGTTACCGATCCGTGATCTGTTTTTACCTGATAAGCCCCAATATGCTGGGTAATACCGCCCGCTTCGCCGGCGGCAACCCGCGTTTTGCGTATATAATCCAGTAACGAGGTTTTACCGTGATCGACATGACCCATGATGGTGACTATCGGCGCACGCGGCATTTCGATACGGGTATCTTCTATCTGCGCTTCAGCCAGCATTTCCTGCTCAAGATCATCATCACTCTGCATAATGGCTTTGTGGCCCATTTCCTCAACCAAAATAACCGCTGTTTCCTGGTCTATGCTTTGGTTGATGGTCGCCATAATACCCAGTTTCATCAAATGCTTGATAACCATTGCCGCTTTAACGCTCATTTTCTGGGCGAGATCAGACACAATGATCATTTCTGGTATTGAGACTTCATGGACTATAGGCGCAACCGGCATTTCAAATTGATGCTTACCTTCGGCCTGTACATGGGCGCGCTGAGGTTGCTTGCCTTTTTTCTTGCCTCTTTTGGCGTCTTTACCTGATGAGCGCGAGCCGCCTTCGTCCTGCTTTTTCCTGTGCAGCGTTTCCTGCTTGACAGCCGCCTGCTGCCTTACTTTGTCGGCATTCTTTTTGATCGATTCTTCAAGCCGATGCTCCTTTTCTTGCAGCTTCTTTTTGGCTTCTTCGGTTTCCTTGACCTTGTTCGACTTTTCCTGCTTGATTTTCTTTTCTTCCTTAACTTTTAAGGCATCGAATTTAGCTTGAGAATCAACATCCACATCCGCTTCAACTTCAACTTCAACTTCAACGACAAATTGAACTTCCGGCTCAATATTAACGACATCTTTGGGCGTCAAGTCAACAGCAACTACCGGCGCTTCGGCTGTTATTATCGGCACATCGACTACCGGTTTCGGTTCTACATGAACAGGCTGGAGCGGCTCTTCATGCTTGGGCGCTTCAGCCTCCGTAACTTCACGTTTTATATAAGTCTTCTTTTTACGGACTTCAACGCTGATGGTTTTGGTTGAACTGCCGGGCACACTCGCCTGCTTGATTTCCGTCACTTTTCTGCG
>PMJA01000053.1 GCA_003158415.1 Methylobacter sp. | reverse complement strand
CCGTTGATAAGGTTGTTACGCAGGGCGATGATTTAACCCCGGTGCGGTAGTTTTGGGGACAAGACACTTCTTTGTGGCTCGGTGCGCGAAGCGCATACCACCCCGTCCCGAGGCTTGGCGGGATCGCCAGGAAGTAACAGTTATTCTTTTCTGGTTAATAATCAAAAAACATGCTATATTTGGCATATATGAGCGAATATGAACACGAAAAGCCGTTGTTTTGGATTGGAAGCAGTCTTGGCGACCTGAAAGACTGCCCAGACGAGGTTCAAGACTTTGTAGGGTACGCGCTTCATTGGGCGCAAAGAGACGGTAAATCACCAGCCGCAAAGCCGTTGCAGGGATTCGGCAACGCCGGGGTTCTGGAAATCGTGGATGACTTCGACGGCAACACCTACCGTGCCGTGTATACGGTACGATTTGCACAAGCAGTTTACACCTTGCATGTCTTCCAGAAAAAATCACGCAAGNNAGGCTCATTATGCGGCATGGATGGCCGAAACACAGGGGAAAAGACCATGAGCAAAACACACAACGAAGAAATACCCGTTCTTGCCAGTAGCGGCAACCTGTTCGTAGACCTCGGGCGGCCTGATGCGGAAGAAGCTCTAGTTCGTGTTCGGCTGGCTCAGCAGATTGCGGAAATCATTGAGAGGAAGGCATTAAGCCAGGCCGATGCCGCCGCACTCATGGGACTTGACCAGCCGAAGGTTTCCGCCCTGGTGCGCGGTCGGCTGTCCGGCTTTTCAACTGATCGCCTGCTCAGGTGCCTTATGCTGCTTGGTCAAGATGTGGAAATTGTCGTTAGGGACAAGCCCAGCGACCACCCAAAAGCCCATATCAGCGTCATCGCTGCCGCCCAGCTTGACGTTTGTTCACCTACCGCCTGAAAAGCCTCAAGAAAAACACCGAAGGCTGGCGCAAGGCCAATGGCCTAATACTCGCTCGGGCAACAGGATATTCACCTCGAATCCAGCGAACCGGCAACCCGCCGTTATGTGCAACAATGCCTCAAGAAACGAGAAAAGGCCGCTGNNGCCGCTGAAGCTCTTACGAGCTGACGGACAGACACCACAAAGTAAATAAGGAAAATATGTCAAATCCATTCCAGAACCGCCAGCCTAACGTTGGCAGCAACCGGCTAATTCGCACACCTCAGCGCGAGACCTATCAAGCCTTGGTTGACTATGCGAGCAACCCGGACGAGACAGAACTCGAAGTCAGCATAGTGCTTCCGGTCGGCTGCGGTAAATCGGGCACGATTACGCTGGCACCGTTTGCCTTTCGGTCAAAGCGTACTCTCGTCGTCGCACCGGGCGTTGCTATCGCTGTACAGTTGGCTACAGACTTCAACCCTAGCGATGCACGCATGTTCTACCAAAAGTGCCAGGTGCTCGACAGTGCGCCATACCCGGAACCTGTGGAAATTCGTGGAACGACGACGAACCGCTCCGACCTAGACGAAGCGCACGTTGTCATCACAAACATTCAGCAGCTTCAGGGCGATGCTAATCGCTGGCTGCAAACTTTGCCAGCTGATTACTTCGACTTGATTCTGTTCGATGAAGGACACCATAGCGTTGCGGAAAGCTGGATAATCCTGAAAGCACGCTTTCCCAATGCGCGAATTGTCAATTTCAGCGCGACACCCCTGCGAGCGGACGGACAAATCATGGCTGGCCGCGTACTCTACTCCTACCCGATCTTTCGTGCGATTCAGGAAGGCTATGTCAAACGCCTGAAGGCAGTGCAGCTCAACCCACGCACCCTTCGTTATGTGCGGCGTGACAATACTGAGGAAATCGAGGTCAGTCTTGCCGAAGTGCGGCGACTAGGAGAAACGGATGCCGACTTTCGGCGCAGCATCGTCACATCGACCGAAACGCTGAATACCATTGTTGACGCATCGATCCGTGAACTAGACCGGCTACGCAGGGAAACTGGCGAAACCAGGCTAAAAATCATCGCGTCCGCTCTCAACTTCGAGCATTGCCGCCAGATTGTCGAGGCTTACACCGCACGTAGTCGGCGGGCTGGCTATGTGCATTCCCGTGAGGAAAGCGCGTCAAATCAGCGTGTCATGCAACAACTTGAAAATCACCAACTGGATGTAATCGTACAGGTACGCAAGCTAGGGGAGGGCTTCGATCATCCATTCCTATCAGTAGCGGCAGTCTTTAGCATCTTTAGTAATTTGTCGCCTTTCGTGCAATTTGTCGGTCGCATCATGCGGGTGATTGAACAGAATGCGCCAGGACACATTGTGAACCAAGGGGTCGTCGTGTTTCACGCAGGAGCAAACATCGCGCGGCAATGGGGTGATTTCCAGCAATACAGTGAAGCGGATCAGGCGTATTTTGATCAGCTCCTGCCGCTGGAAGGCTTCGATCCTGGAGACCCGCAAGGCGAGCGCGAAATTACTCCGATACCTCGCTTAGGGGATGAAATGGAGGTGAGGGCGCAGTCCGAAGTTCAGCTCGAAGAAATCCATCTACTGGAAGAAGACGAAGCAGCTGCGATCCTGCTCCTGCAAAAACGCGGCATCATCGCAGGAGACTTCGACCCAACCAAGCAAGCTCTACAACCGGTGCCGACAACACGGGTAGCACAACGCCAGGCAATGCGTGACGGACTCGATATGCGCGTGCGTACCGAGGCGGCGCGAATTCTGAATCAGCGCGGCATAAACCTTGCAGGCCGAGACCTTGATCGGCAACGCCTTAGCCGCGACAACCTGATTGTCTTAAAGTCGGCGATTGACCGTCATATAAATGCCGCTGTAGGCCACACAAGCGGACAACGGCATGAGTTTTCGCGAGCCGAACTGGATCAGATTGATGAAGGGTTCGCGAACATCGTAGCCACTGCTGTGCATGAGGTGTTCGATGGCAATTAAGTCGCTTGTTGTGCAGGTTAAGGTTGATATCGCTGGCAAGGCACATAACTGTCAAGCCAATGCCAAGCATAGAATAGAGAAGGGCGACGTGCGCTTGAAAGTTCGGCACGACCGAAGCTGGGATCACTACTGCCATACTTGTGCCGTGTCCATTATTGCGCGTGACATAGCGAAGCTTACTGCCTTACAGAGCCTTACACCGACTGCGGGCGGCGAAGACTGACACACCAAATAATCGAAAGGTAATGAGCCAAAAGTCTGAATCGGGCGGCCTTCCTCGGAACGCCATGATGACTTAGCGCAAGCTTGCTATAGTATACGTTGGCTAGTATCTGACTTTATGAGAAGAATAAACTTGAAAAACAACAAATCCACCAGAGTTAAATCATGCCAACATTAGAATTTAAGGGAAAACAGTATATTTATTCCCACCATCATTCTGTGCCGTTTCGTGAATTGTTGGTTGATAGCAAAAAATCCCTGCCCGTCAGTGGTAAAAAACCAAGTTTGGATGATAACCTCATTATTCACGGCGATAACTTACACGCCCTAAAAGCCCTGATGCCGCAATATGCGGGAAAGATTAAGTGCATTTATATCGACCCGCCCTATAACACGGGCAATGAGGGCTGGTGTTATAACGATAATGTCAATTCGCCGTTGATGAAGGAATGGATAAGTAAAAACGCCAATCCCGTGGATAAGGAAGATATGCAACGCCATGATAAATGGCTGTGCATGATGTATCCGCGTCTTAAATTACTGCATGAATTGTTGGCAGATGACGGAGCAATTTTTGTTAGTATTGATGACAATGAAGTGCATTATCTACGCGGGGTCATGGATGAAATTTTTGGTGAATATAATTTTATTTCCCAAATCGCCGTTCAACTTAATCCAAGAGGTAGAACTTTAGATAAATATTTGGCGAAAACGCACGAATATATTTTGCTGTATATGAAAGATATTGATTCTGGTGGACTGTATGAGATTGATAAAGACGAAACAAAAATAACTGAATACAGATATGAAGATGGTCAAGGAAAGTACAGATTACTTGAACTAAGAAATAGGAATCCAGTATTTAACCGTGCCAATCGTTCAAAGCTTTACTATTCAATCTTTTCTAATGTAGATGGAAACAGCGTTAGCTTACAGAAATCCGATCTGCATAGTGTAGAAATACTTCCAATAAATTCCACTGGCATAGACGGTTGCTGGACTTGGGGTAAAGATAAGTTTGAAAGAGAAAAAAAACTGTTGGTGGCAAAGAAAGCCTCTACTGGAGCTTGGCGTGTATTTCGTAAAGATTACTTGCATCAAAATGGAAGTATTGCCACCACGAAGGAAAAGGCCATTTGGCTGGATAAAAATATAAATAATGAGAATGGAAAGGAAGTGCTAACAGAGATATTTGCAAAGTGTCCTTTTGATTTTCCAAAATCACATGAGCTTATAAAAAAGTGCATAAAAATAGCAACGCTTAATGATACTGGTAGTATCGTCCTAGATTCATTCGCGGGCAGCGGCACGACTGCCCATGCCGTGATGGACTTAAACAAAGAAGACGGGGGAAACCGCAAATTCATCCTCGTGGAAATGGAGGATTACGCCGATGGTGTCACCGCCGAACGTGTACGCCGTGTGATAAAAGGAGTACCAGCCGCCAAAGATGAAAAATTGAAAAAAGGGTTTAGCAGTAGTTTTACCTTCTGCGAGCTTGGCAAAGAGATCAGCATCGAGAAAATCATCACGGGCGAATCCCTGCCCGATTATGGCGCACTTGCTAAATACGTTTTTTACACTGCAACGGGCAAAAGCCTTGATGGGGAGGCGAAGGTAAAACTTGATTTTTTTGTTGGTGAAACCGATTTATACGAGGTCTATCTGATTTATAAGCCTGACATTGCTTTTTTGCGGAACAATGATTCCGCGCTGAACGACCTTAAGCTTAAAGCTATCGCCGTCCGCAATAGCAAAAAGGAAAAGCTAGTTTTTGCCACGGCTAAATATATGGGGCAAAAGGAGCTTTCCGCCCAAAACATAACCTTCTGCCAGTTACCCTATGCCATTCACAAAGTGGTAGGGGCTTAAGGAAAATGGAACTCAAAGATTATCAAATCAAGGTACTGGACTATCTGGAAGGGTATCTTGCCGAATTGAAAACGCAAAAAACTGAGAAGCAGGATTATTTTGAGTTTCAAAAACACAAGGGCAAGGATGCCGTCCATCCAGAACAGTCCGACTATTGCCAGCTTGCATGGGAGTCCCTAAAGGCAAAAATGGCTGTCTATCGTTCCAGCTATACCGTTCGTAAAGACGGTATGGGGCGCAACATTCCAAATGTCTGCTTCAAAGTGCCGACAGGCGGAGGTAAAACCCTACTCGCAACTGCCGCAATTTTGCGCATCAATCAGGATTATTTCAAACGCAATAACGGCTTTATATTGTGGATTGTGCCAAGCGACACTATTTATACTCAAACCAGCAAACAGCTTAGGAACAAAGAACACCCTTACCGCCAAGTGTTGGACAGGGCGAGCGGCGGCAGAACATTGATCTTGGAAAAGAACGACAAATTTACCGCGCAAGATGTTGAGGATAATCTTTGTGTCATGTTGTTGATGCTGCAAGCCAGCAACCGCGAAAACAAAAACACCCTCAAAATGTTTAAGGATAGCGGGCGGTTTGAGAGTTTCTTTCCGCCACTGGATGATTACGCCGCCAATAACACGTTACTTTCCGCCGTTCCTAATCTTGATACGGCTGATTTATTTGAGGGCGGACATAATGTTATTACGGGCATTTCCATTAAACACTCGCTGGGTAACGTGATGCGTTTGCTACGCCCGATTGCCATATTTGACGAAGGCCACAGAGGCGCAACCAAGCTTGCACAGGATACGGTAAATTCTTTTAACACCTCGTTTATTTTGGAACTTTCCGCCACGCCGAAAGACCATAGTAATGTGTTAGTGAATGTGGGCGGGCAGGAGTTGAAAAAAGAGCAAATGATAAAACTGCCAATCAATGTAACCTCTTATGGGGAGGCGAACTGGCAGCATACTCTTAATCAGGCACACGCGAAAACTATTGAACTGAATAAATCGGCGGTCAAATACCAAGCCGATGAAGGCAGGTATATTCGCCCCATCATGGTGATTAAAGCCGAACCCAAAAAGAAGGGTGAAGCCTACGACCATGTTGAGGCCATAAAATCATATCTCATCAAGAACTTGAATGTGCTGGAAAGCGAAATCCGCATCAAACTGGCGGATAACAACGAACTACGCGACGACGACCTTTTCGATAAAATGTGTCCAGTGCGCTATATCATCACTAAAGACGCGCTAAAAGAGGGGTGGGATTGCTCTTTTGCTTATGTTCTGGCGATTCTATCTAATACCAAAAGCGAAACCGCCCTTACTCAATTTATCGGGCGCGTTTTGCGTCAACCACACGCCCTAGAAACCTCAATCCCTGCCCTCAACCAATGTTATGTTTATTGCGACAATGCGGACGTAAATAGCGCGGCAGCGGGTATAAAAAAAGGGCTGGAAGAGGAAGGCATGGGCGATGTTTCCGATCAGATAGTGGCAGGAAACGGCGGTGCTACAGGGAAAGAAAAAGTAACTTTGAAGCGTAAAGAAAAATATCAAGGCGCAAAGATTTTTTTGCCTTCGCTCAATGTTATCCGTAACGGAAAGCCAGCCGCGTTTGATTATTACGCGGATATTTTAGGCGATATTCAGTGGGATAATTACCGCTTCAATCAGTTGAAAAATATTACGCTTGCCGATAAAGAAGTGATGGATTACCAGCACCTTACTGTGGACTGGAAAAAGGAAAAATCAGGGCAACTTGATTTTTACGAGGGACAAAAGCAATCAGAGCAAATTACCAACGAAGTTAGCATTACCTTGATGGTTAGCCAGCTTATGGAGAAAGTGCCGAACGCTTGGCAAGCCTTCCGCATTATACAAAGCGTGTTAGATGAATTGCGGGAAAACGGGCTAAGTGATGCAAAAATCGCTCTCAATTCTGTATTTATCGTAGAGGAAATAAAAAAGGATTGTTTTCGCTGGATGCTTGAAGAGTCAGAGGCACTTTTTAGGCGAAAGCTCGATGACGGCATTGTATTTTTGCGCTTGCTTGCCGAACCGTTTTTGACATTGAACTGGCAAATGGCAGACAAAATAGAGGTGCAGCGTAACGTGAATGAAACCGCAGTTACCTTAGAAAAGAGCATGTTTCAGCCGCAATATCTTTCCAATTATAACGGGCTGGAAAAACCCGTCGCGCTTGCAATCAATAACAAAGATGTTGTGGAGTGGTGGCATAGGTTGGCGGTGAGAGGCACGGAGTACAGCATACAGGGCTGGAAACGCGAAAAAATATACCCCGATTTTCTGGTGAAGCTGGAAACGGGAAAAGACGGTGTTGAGCGGCTCTATTTTATAGAATCCAAAGGGGAACATTTGGAGGGCAACAAAGATACCGACTACAAGCAAAAGCTATTCAGAACAATCAACGACACTCTCATGGGTGACATTAAACCGAAAGGCGAATTGAAGTTGGTAAATTGCAAAGAAAAAATATCTTTCCACATGGTGTTTGAGAATGAGTGGGAGAACGCACTTAACAAGCTGTTGGTGGTATAGCTAGAAGTTTTGCCACTTTTTTTATTGGCTTGCGCGTCTAATTAAGTGACTTACTCAGAAATCGGAAAAATGCTCATTGCCGCTTGTGCCATAAATTATGGTCAAATGGCTTCATGGTTTGTCTAAAAAACGAAGGTTTTTTAAACAAATAAGTAACTACATAAAATCAAATAGTTACAAGTATAACAATTTTGTCTAACAATAAGGCTATGTACAGCTTACGATCAACAATCAAAAAGCAGATTTGTGGACTGCGACTATAAACGAAGCCCGATATTTGTCTGATGCGACAAAAACCACATGGTTCGTTGGTTTACGGCGGTAGCATCAAACCCTTGGCTACAAACAGCAACAAGAGTAGGTGTAACGGCCTGCAAACATAATCACCAAGACCTGCAAACATCCGTATTTTCGGCCCGAATTATTTGACAATATCCGATGCCTTCGACCCGAATTAAGTGCCAATGAGCCCGGATTATTTGCAAACAGCCTGCAAACATCACTCAGGAACCACATTATGTGCAAACAAGAAACGGAATAAAATTTTGCCTTTCCAATAAGTTTTACATACTCATTGATGCAGTAGAATTCTGGACTTTGATTATCAGAACCAGTTTTTTATACCTATAAACTGGGCTTTTTAGCCAGAAAGCAGAAGGAATAAGAGTGTTCGAAAAAACGTACGTTTTATCAAACTCTTGATTAATGGTAAAAGCTGTAGGATAAGTGAAAAATGACCGGGTTGAAGGTTAATTGTCCGGTTTCTGTATATGCAAAGCGGACACCGTAAATTAACTAAATTGAGATTTCTGACAGGCAGTAACCGACCCATAACTGCCTGTCGACTATGATTTTACGCTTCCCTAAACCGGACAGTCGTGACGTGCTGCAAACGACCCATTCTGATCACAGGTTTCCAATATCTAACCGTTTGGTTCTACGCAGCAAGCAGGCAATCGATTCTGATGAGCCAACTGACACTATCTCTACTTGCTATCTAACTATTATGTGTTGATAATTAAAATTGACGTTGGTTCAGATGGCAGTATTTAGTGACTGGTTTTTCAATCTTACACATGAAAAATTTCTTCTACAAATTATTACCTATAGTTCAATTGATCGGCATATTTTTTTGTACGGCATTGCTTATGGTTGCCTATGAACTTTTGAAGGAGATATTTTTCGAGGGAAAATTAACTTTATGGGAGTCACATACCATAACCGTCATCGTGACAGCCACATTTGCCACAGTAGTTGCATTTTTCATGCGTAAGTGTGCTGACAATCTAGTGCAAGAAGCTCAAGAAGCGCAAGCCAAGGTCACTGGTATTATCACGCACCTATTTGATGCTGTTATTATGATAGATGAATGCGGCATTATCGAAACCGTTAACCCAGCCGCTGAAAAAATGTTTGGCTATAGCTCCGAGAAACTCATTGGCCGCAACGTCAATATTTTGATGCCAGAACCTTATGCCAGCGAACACAATAGTTATATCCAAAATTATCTGACTACCAAAGTCCCCAAAATTCTCGGTAAGAGCAGGCGAGAAGTTCTGGGTATGCGTGCTAACGGTGAAATTTTCCCAATGGATCTGATCACCAGCAAAATGTGTATCGATGGGCGCTTGGAGTTTATCGGAATTGTCAGGGATATGACTGATTATAAACGCGCCGAGGATGAAGTGAAGCGGCTTAGGCAGAGTGAGATACAGATGTTTGAACATCTGCAACATGAGCTTGAGACGGCGGGTCGGGTTCAGGCAAGTATGCTCCCTTCGAACTTTCCCCTGTTTCCTCAAAATAAAGAATTTAACGTGTTCGCTTCTATGAACCCCGCAAAGCTGATCGGTGGGGATTTTTATGATGTGTTTCTTGTTGATATGGATAAAGTATTTATCGTTATCGGCGACGTATCGGGCAAAGGCATATCAGCGGCACTGCACATGGTGCATTGTATGGCTGACCTACGTCTGCTCGCGCTACGCGACGAATTGCAGCCAGACCGGATTTTGTTCGAGTTGAATAACCTGCTTTGCGAGAATAATAGTGTCGGTATGTTTATCACCGTATTCTGTGGCATTTTTAATTTCCAAACAGGCGAATTTGTTTATTCTAATGCGGGACATAATCCGCCGCTGAGCAATGCGATGACGGGCTGTTTTGATTTTATGCCGGTGCCGAAATCTATTGTCCTTGGATATATAAACGACGCAAAATATAGCTCTTTCAATTTACAACTAAAATCGGGCGATAGTATTTTTCTTTATACCGACGGCGTTACCGAAGCCGAAAATCAACAGCAGGATTTATTTTCCGATGAAAAACTACTGGAACTTTTGGCAAATTCCGGCGAGGTTTGTGCTCGAAAGATCGTTGAACTCGTGAAAGCCGAAATTGACACATTTACTGAAGGTGTCGAGCAGTCTGATGACATAACAATGTTGTCCCTGAACTATCTTGGTGCTAACAATTTTGATATTTGATAAATTTTGTCATGAATTTGTCATCTTCATCCTTTAGATTGAACCACATTTTAATTTTTAATTGCGTAAAGTAAAATGAAACTTATTGACAATTTTGAGCTGCAAATCATGAATGATTTGATGGAACTCAGGTCTATGAGCGCATGGTTACACAAAACCTGTGAAAATTTAGCGGTGCCTGAATCGGTCGCAAAAGATATAGATCTCTGTGCAAATGAAGCGGTTGCTAATATCATTCTTTATGCCTACGAAGATCATGAACAGCATCAAATAAATATACGTCTTGAACTTAAGAAAAACCAAGAATTAAGTGTGACGATTCAGGATGACGGCAACCCTTTCGATCCTTTCAAAGCCATTCTGCCTGAGTTTTACGATAAAATTGGCGATGTCCAAATCGGTGGCATGGGAATTCAACTGATGCGTAGTTTAGCGAATGAATGCAGATATTGTCGGCTCAATGGTAAAAACATCGTTACCCTCTGCTTTCATCTATGTCAAACAGCTTCCAGCTCGGTTCAAAATGAGAATTCACCACTTTTGAATTGCAGTAATTATTAAACTTTGGAGTACAAATGGATATAAATTGCGAACCATTAGATGGCGACATCTACAAAATCACCTTAAAAGGTCGGATGGATATTCCTGGAAATGCAGAAATAGATGTCAAATTCTCTGGAATGACCGCCGCACCACGCAAATTATTTATCGTCGATCTTTCTGAAGTAGATTTTATTGCTTCTATCGGTGTACGCACCCTTCTTTTTAGTACCAAGGCAATTCATAATCGTGGCGGTAAAATAATTATACTAAACCCTGACAGCCAAGTTAAAAAAATTTTGTTAATGACAGGCGTAGATACAATAATTCCTATCGTTGACAATTTAGAGTCGGCACTTGCAGCAGTGAATCAAGAAGAATCCACATAAAAAATTTTCAGGGTTAACGCAAATCCGCTAGCAAGGTAAAAAGGTCAGCAAGCAGATACCATTTTTCCAAATCAGTTCGTAAGATTGGTAGAATGTAAGTGCAGTTAACTTAATCCATCACTCATCGGGATTGAAAAGCGCTTTTTTCATGGTGAAAACCCATAGCTGGTTGGAAATACTATATCATCCTGTGTTGTGCGACCACTTTGGGTATGATTGCCCTTCATTGGGGGTATCTGAATAACTGCTTTACAAGGTTACCAGCCAGTCACTGAAAACTGGCGACTGACTCTTCCAGGGACATTGTCGAACTTCATTCTGCCATATTGATTGCCATAAAGCGGCCATTACCCCTGCATGGTAAGTTCAGGCTTAGAAGTTTTAGCAATATTCTTTATTTTATTGGTCGAACGCTTTCCACCGAGCCAGAAGGCGACATCAGTAAGGATCCACGCACACCGGATGTCGCAGAGAATCCACCATTCACTTTAGCAATCACAGAAACTGATAGTAGTCCACCGGATACGGACTTATCTGTGAAATACAAGGGCAAATATTATTCCGTCTATTCAGCGCCGGACTACCCGTGGAATAAAAATGCCTTCCGGGTGCTGTCGCAGATGTTTCAGATGACTATGACGGAACTTCCTAAAGTTGCAGCACCTAGCATCACAATTTCAAAATGACTTTCCTGAAATATACTTCCGCCGACCGCTCGCTATCGTTCGGCGGGATCATGAAAGGAACCCTGTGGGGGCAGCAAAAAGATTCGATAGGATTGTGTTGACAGGTAGCATAGACTGACTTTTTCGCCCAGCATTATCGATATTGCGTTAAGCATCGCAACCAACCGTTCAACATGTCCGTATTAAAAGTAATCGTAGGTCTTAGGTCAAACAGAAAATATCTGGAACCTTCCGTTCACAACATGGCGCATGCATGATCTTTCGGATTCGAGGTTATTTATCTTCCGCTAAAAAACAAAGCTACAAGTTACTTACCGCTTTGACCTAGCAATGGAATCACTCTTATAGATAATTGGCCAATTTCCAACACGCGGTAAGATTATTTTCAACCATTAATACCACCTCTTTGTCTAACTTGCCTTCCTGCGTTTGGCTTTTCAATATGGGCATAATGTCTTTCTGAGCAAATTT